>NZ_PNDU01000090.1:0-13281 GCF_005886635.1 Pseudoalteromonas sp. S558
TACAAACCTCGCGCCGCGATTCAATCGCCCCTAGATTGAACAAATTTCAATCCACAAAGATCAACACGCCCTAGTTCAAAACTAGAAATAACCCCATACCGGCAAGTGTTGTGTAATAAATATTATGTGTTTTATAGGCAACAATAATAGCGACAATAGCAGCGGTAAGATAAGGATTTTGCCAGTTCAAGTTTATGCCATCTTCATTTAAAAACACGATAGGCACCCAAATTGCTGTAAGCACAGCAGGTGCGCTAAAACTTAAAAATTGCTGCATTTTAGGGCCTACCTTAAATGGTAAAGCGCGATGCAAAAACAAATAACGGGTAAAAAATGTAATGCATGCCATTAGTAAAATAGTCGTCATCATGCGTTAACTTCCTTTTTAGCAATTAATCTTGCTGTGCTGTAACCAGCGGTCATTGCTAATAGTGCAGAGCAAACAAGCCATAACTCAAATCCCGTACTTTTTAAAAGCGTCGCGCTAATACCCGCCACAATGACTGTTACTAATGAGGGGAGGTTTTTAATGCCAGGAATAACTAAAGCAATAAATGTCGCAGCTATCGCAAAGTCGAGCCCTAAATTAGTTAAGTCGGGTAGCATTGTGCCCGCAATAATGCCTATTAATGTCCAGATGTTCCATGCTATATAAAAGCTAAAGCCTGCGCTTAGTGCGTATATTAAACGTGTTTTTGTTCTATACGCTTTTCGGTGGTGAGAAAATGCAAAAAGCTCATCGGTTAAAACAAAGCTCACAGGTAAGCGCCATCGCATAGGTTGGTCAATCACTTTATGGCGCACAGCTAAACCGTATAAAAAATGCCGAGAGCTAATGATAAATGTTGTGAATAAAATTGTGAGTAACGGGGTATTCCCTGCTATTAATTCAATGGCAACAAGTTGAGCTGATCCTGCAAAAACTAACAGTGACATAGTTTGTGTTTCGAGTGCTGTGAAACCATTTTGTATCGCTAACGAGCCACATAAAATACCCCAAGGGATCACCGCTAAGCACAGTGGCAGCATATCTAAAAAACCTTTTAAAATAGCTTTTTTAACTGGTTGCATGGCATTTACTCTCGTGGCTTGTAGAATGGCTCATAAGGATACCTTAATATTATGATGTTAAAGTAGTTAACGAATTAGATAATACTGTTTTTTTGAGGGTAGGCACAATGACGACGTTAAAAGTATGGGATGGATTTATTAGATGCTTTCATTGGTTTTTAGTTGTAAGCATTGCAGTGCTTTATTTTAGTATTGAAGAGGGCATGATTGAACTTCACTTTATAGCTGGTTTTTTTACATTAGCACTAATTGCAACACGTTTAATATGGGGGGTTATTGGTAGTAAAACAGCTAAACTAAGTGCTCTTATATATTCTCCAAAAGCTGTTTTTAATAGCTTTAAAAGCTCTAAAAATACAATCGGGCATTCTGCGCCAGGCAGTTATATGGTGCTTGCTTTTTTTGCGCTGATAATAACACAGCTTGTTACTGGATTAATGAGCAGCGATGGTATTTTAACGGATGGGCCACTTGTAGAATACGTGTCGAGTGATACGGTTGATTTTGCAAACTGGCTGCATCATCTTAATTTTGACATATTACTTTATGCTATTGGTTTGCACGTTTTAGCGATTATTTTTTATCGAATAAAAGGTAAGCCATTAGTAAAAGCGATGATTACAGGTTCAAAAAATTTAAAAGAAGATGAACCACACACTATTGTGACCAAATCACCTTGGTTAGCATGGGGTATATTTTTTATATTGCTGTTTATCTTAATGATGACATGGGGAAAGGAGCCTATTAATTATTTTTTTAGCTAGGTTGCGTTTATTAATTTGAACCTATAATTTCAATGCGCCCTTGTAAAAACGGCACAAGGTTAGTGCCGTTTTAGTAAGCAAAGTAATTAGTCTTTAAATTGCTTATGGCAATCTTTACAGCCTTTTGCCCATGCGCCAAATGCTTTACCAATAATGGTTTTATCGCCAGATTGTGCTGCTACAGCTAGCTCATCGGCATACTGTTGAAACGCAGTTGCTTTTTTCATAAATGTATCGTTTTCAGACCAAACTGTACCTAGTGCAGATGTTTCGCCTTTATCGGTACCTTTGTAAAAAGCTTCCCATGGCATTTTTGATAATGCAGCTGCATTATTTGCACGCTTTTTAAATTGCTCTGCATCAAAAGGAATCTTTCCTTTTAACATTGCACCCATGTCGCTAATTTGAACCGAAATCATAGAAAACGAGGCTTGGCGGTATTCAATGGCATCGCTTGGTTCTTTGAATGCTGTATTTGCTGATACACTAAATGCACACATTGTGAGTGCGACAGTTGTTAATATTTTTTTAAATTTCATGTTTGCCCCTGTTGAAAATCATAATTAGTGCAATATCTTGTATGTAACGTTATTTTTATTCAAGTAAATGCGACAGCTTAATGAGAAACTAATTTTTTAATCGACTTTATTCAATGTTTAAATGATTATTACATATTGAAAAATAGTGCGATTTACTATCCAATTTCCGGATTAAGTACCAAGCATAACTAATGTTTTACTAGAAGATGAGTAATACATTTTATTCAAAGTGCTATATCTAGTACTTACTTACCTGTATTACTCAATAAATTAAACGATATTGCCCAATAAAAAAATTTACTATAGTTGTTTTGTTTTAGTCGTTTATATCGATATCGGCGAATATCATACCTCTGCGCATACTACGTGTTGCTAGAAAAACTTCACCAAGTAACGATATAAAAGCACATATAAGCAATGCCATAGCGGCTACAAAACAGCAGGCAATTGTAACGCCTAAGTTTATAGATTGGATGTGGGATAAAAATAGCAGCATCACCACAGCGCATACAAGTAAGGCGCTTAGTACACTTAAACTAAAAGCGATATGTATACAACGAGAGCGCTTTAGCAATGCACGTAACTCGGTAGCTAGCGATATATTAAACTCTTCATCAGTGCTGACTTTTAACTTTCGCTCCAACTGTCGAGCTCTGTCTGTAATACGTGCTAAACGATTAGACAAAACCCCTAAAGTTGCCGCTATTCCTGTTATTAAAAAGACAGGTGCCACAGCTGTTTGAATAACTTTGGCCATAGTTAAAATATTTATTACTTCATTATTCATATAATACTCAAAAAAGTTAGTTTCATTTACAATGATTCACAAAATTTGTTTTTTATTAACTTATTTAAAATCAGCTTGTTATGTTTTTTTTGTTGCTATCACTCGCTCTTTGTAATTTTTTTGTAATGACGGTGTTGCTTTGTTTACTGCTAAAGATTTATATTCGACATACAATTTAATGTATTATCAAACACAATAATACATAACGTATCTGAGGGAAAATAATGTCTAAGAATATAATAAAAAGAACGGCAATAGCGACTGCTGTATCAAGTGCTTTTATGGTAACACTTGCAAGTGCTGCTACATTGCCAAATGCAACAATTGCATCTCAGCCTGCTGAGCAAATAAAAGATTTGGCTTCAGCCAAAAAAGAGCCTTCTGCATACATGATAGTACTTCGTGCAACTACGGCTGTAGATGCGCAAGTAGCAGGAACTTACCAACAGTCAAGTCATCGTGAAATTACAGCAAATATTGAACAGCTTCAAGATACGATGACTATAGAGTTAAATAGTTTAGACTTTGATGCAAAAGTAATTGGCAAAACAAAAATATTAGCGCCGACACTTATTGTTCAAGCAACGCCAGAAGCATTAGCTAAAATAGCGAAAGATTCTCGAGTAGCTAAAGTGCTACCAATGTTTGATTACGATTTACATGTGGCTGCAAGTTCAGAATATATTAATGCAAAGCCGCTTATAGTCGATGGCGTTGCAAGTGGTAAAGGCCAACGTGTCGCAGTACTTGATACTGGTATTGATTACACCCATAAGGCATTTGGTGGTCCTGGCACAGTTGAAGCCTATAACGAAGCTCAAGCAGATCCAGCGACTGTTACTTGGCCACAAGGGATAGTACAAGGCGGTTATGACTTTATTCGTAACGATGCTGATCCAATCGAGCATGATCCTGCTGTTGTTATTCCTGATGTAGATGAACCAACTAGTCACGGCACGTCATCATCAAACTCAGTAAATGGTATAGCACCAGATGTTGAGCTTTATGTTTATTCAGTATGTGGCGGTGGCTGTCCTAGTGCAGCACAAGCAGCAGCATTAGAAGCTGCTATGGATCCTAATGGCGATGGTAATATTTCTGATCGTGTAGATGTAATGAACATGTCACTAGGTGGCGAGTTTGGTGATACATACACAGGTGGTGGCACGCAGTACCTAATTCAACGAGCTGTTGATTTAGGTGTAAATATGGTTATCTCTGCAGGTAATGATGGTGACAACCCATTTCGTATTGGTGGTCCAAGTACAACACCTAACGCACTATCTGTAGGCGCGATGACACACCCTACAGTTCAAGTTAGTATAGCTACTGGTACTGTTGCGGGTGTTGGAGGTAATATCCAAGGCTCAGGATTTGGTTTGCAGGCTGACTACGCTATTTCAGGCGCTGACATTGACCTAGTTTACCCAGATACGAATCAAGATGGTTGTGTTGATTTTGCAGCTGATGTTGATTTTACAGGCAAAGCAGTATTAATTGATCGCGGTACCTGTAATTTTACTAAAAAAGTACTGAACGCACAGAAGCGTGGTGCAGAATTCGTAATGATTGCAAACAACGTTGATGATAATACCCCTGCGTCTATGGGTGGCGGTGATGCAGCTGTTACTATCAAAAATGTAGGTATTACTTTTGCTGCAGGTGCTGCTTTAAAAGCGCAATTAACTGCCGGTAATAAAGCAACATTTGACATTGATGTAAAAGTTAAAACGACTTCGGGAGCCGTAGCAACATTCTCTTCTCGTGGTCCTTCGATGGATGGTTTGTTAAAACCAGAAATTACTGCTCCAGGTACAAGTATCAGTGTGGCTGCAACAGGTACGCAAACAGAAAACAATCCTGTATCAGGTACTTCTTTCTCGGGTCCAATAACCGCAGGTGCTGTGGCAATGATTCGTGAAGCACACCCTGAGCGTAATGCATTTGAAATTAAAGCTACAATAATGAATGCGGCTAACCTTGATGTGACAAACAAGCCACTAGCGACTAACCCTGATTCAGAACTTGCACCTATTAGTATGATTGGTGCTGGCTTAGTTGATGTAACTAAAGCGGTGAACTTGCCTGTTGCGGCATGGGTTAACAATACTGAATTTAATACTAAACAAGCCGCTCTTTCGTTTGGTCTTATGAGTATGACTGAAACAAAATCGTTTACAAAAAATGTAACGGTTAAAAACTTTTCATCAGATTCTAAAACGTATGCTCTTCGCACCGAAGCGCGTTACCAAAATGATGAAGACACAGCGGCAATTAGTTGGGACTTCCCTGCATCTGTAACAATCCCTGCTGGCCAAACAACTAGTTTTGATGTTGTGCTGACGGTAGATCCAACCAAGCTTCCGGCATGGGAACTAGAAAATCCTTTCAGTGCTGAAGATATTGCAGCTAGAAGTGCAGCGCTTACTTCAATTGAGTTTGATGGCGCGCTAGTATTTAATGATGCAAGCACAGATACAGATCATGATTTACACATTGTGTACCATGCAATGCCAAAAGCAGCAACGGCATTGAATGTGTCATCTCAAATTGTTAAAAATGAAATGACGCTTGTAGTAGAGAATAGTGGACAAACAGAAATAAAGCCATTTGCTGAAAACATTGCAGTTATGGGTGTTGAAAAAACGTTTGAAGAAGCGGAATTTAATATTCTAGCAACTACTTTCTCTGTGCTTGCAGATAGCTCTTGTGATTCAGGTCTTTTTGCTACGTCGTCAATTCAATTACGTGACCCGTTAACACATGTATTCCAAGCCGGTTACAGACTTGAGATTGATACTGATAACGATGGTATATACGACCAAGTAATGCAAAACTATAATGACCGTGGTCGCAGTACAGCATTCCCAGGACGTAGTCGTACAGTAATTGGAACTACAGATGGCGCTGGAACTGACTCTTTAGCATGGGCTACTCCTATGTATCACTCAGCGGGTGAAAATACGGTTACATTCTCTGCATGTACAAACTTTTTTAATGCTGACTCGTCGTTAGTTGGTAAGCAAATGAACTTGAAGGTTTCTGTTGGTGACGCTGCTTACCAAACTGGTGTTTTCTCTGAGACCGATAGTGCTGAAGGTTCTATTATTTTTGGTGCCATTCCAACTGTAGCTCTAAAATCTTTAGCGACAGGCGAAGCGATTACATCAATTAAACCAGGTGAAAAAGCGATTGTTGAAGCGAGCAGCCCATTTGTATTATCGCAAACATCAGGTCTAGGAATTGTTAAAGTAATGACAAGTTCAGATTTAGAGCTTCCTGAAATTAAAGCACCGACACTCGTTGGTGGTGAGTTTACGGTTGTTGAAGATGCAGCTAACGGAACGGTTGTTGGTGCGTTAACAGTTACAGAGTCTGATCTTGATTTAGAAATTTCAGAGTATTATGTACAGTCTAATACGCATCAAGGACTTGGTGTAAATGCTGAAGGGCAAATCGTTGTAACAAATTCGGACTTATTATCAGGTGATTCATCAGCTGAAATTCAAGTGGTTGCAATTGATGTTCGAGGCAATACCTCAGAACCTGCTATGGTTACTGTGAGTATTACTAAGGTAGTGCCTCCAGTGGTAGTAGAGTCTACCAAAAAGAAAAGTTCAGGCTCTTTAGCTTGGTTAACACTATTAGTTGCACCTTTTGCATTTACGCGTCGCCGTAAGCAAAAGTAATTTTATAATCTGATAGTTATATAAAGGGAGCTTCGGCTCCCTTTTTACATTGCTTCACAAACTTAGTAACTACAAAGTCTAATTTTAGGTATATTTAATTACTTAATAAAAAATAAATATAACAAGGACTTTAACTGATGAAGCGCACTTCCTTTACACTTGCTGCACTATCACTTGCTATCTTAAGTGGTTGTAATCAAGCCCCTGAAGATACTCAAAAAAATAATACACACATTAAAGCAACTCAGGTAGCTCAAGTTGTTGCGCCTATTGCTAAAAAAGTACCACATGAAATGACTATTCATGGTGAGACACGCATAGATGATTATTACTGGCTGCGAGATGATGAACGTAAAGCGCCAGAAGTCATTAACTATTTAGAGGCTGAGAATACGTATACAGAGGCGATGCTTGCACATACCAAGACGTTACAAACGACATTATTTGAAGAGCTAAAAGGTCGAATCCAAAAAGATGACGACTCAGTACCAGTTAAAAATGGTGATTATTTTTACTCATCGCAAACCCGTGGTGATAACGAGTATGCGACTTACTTGCGTAGTAGTGATTTTGCCGGCACTGATCAACAGGTGATTTTAGATGTAAACGAATTGGCTAAAGATCACGACTATTATGCTGTGAGTGGGCTAGATGTAAGCCCTAATGGCAATTTAATGGCGTATGGGGAAGATACTGTTAGTCGCCGTGTTTATAGTGTAAAAATAAAAGATTTAACAACCGGTAAATTACTTGAAGACACACTTGAGGGCACCAACGGTGGTGTTGTGTGGGCAAACGATAATAAAACGATTTACTATATTAAAAAAGACTTACAAACTTTGCTAGGCTATCAAGTCTACCGTCATACATTAGGCACACCGCAAGTTGATGACGAGCTAATCTACGAAGAGACAGATACTAGCTACTACATGGGTATTAGCAAAAGTAAAGACGACTCAGAAATTTACATTTGGCATAGCAGCACTGACGCATCAGGTGTATCGGTATTGAGTGCGAATGATACAAAAGCAATGCCTAAGCGTTTAATTGAGCGCGAAGCGGGCCTTGAGTATGAAATATCGAAATTAGGAAATGCTTATTACATTGTCACTAATTTAAATGCTGTGAACTTTCAGTTGATGAAAGTTGATATTGATAAAGCAGGCGACAAAGCTAATTGGCAAAGTGTGATCCCCGCGCGCGATGATATTAAATTAGAAGGCATTGATTTATTTAATGACTACTTAGTTTATCAAGAACGTGAAATGGGTCAGTCAAAATTAATTGCGCGTAATTTGAAAACAGGCAAAGAGCTCCCATTAAGCTTTAATGACAGTGCTTATACTATTGGCGCTTATGGTAATAACGATTTAGATAGCGATACGCTGCGTGTTTACTACACAAGTATGACGACGCCGGCTTCATCGTACGATGTGAACTTAGCTACCGGTGATAAAACATTACTTAAACAACAATCTGTATTGGGTGACTTTAATGCTGATAACTATGCCTCAGAGCGTATTTTTGTAACAGCACGCGATGGCATTAAAGTACCAGTAAGTTTAGTTTATCGTACAGACGCGTTTAAAAAAGATGGCGCAAATCCACTGTTGCAATATGGTTATGGCTCGTACGGTGCAACAATGGATCCTACGTTCTCTAGTTCACGCTTGAGCTTATTAGACCGTGGCTTTGTATTTGCTATTGCTCATGTTCGCGGCTCACAAATGTTAGGCCGTCCTTGGTATGAAGATGGTAAGTTACTAACTAAAAAGAATACGTTTAACGACTTTGTTGACATAACTAAAGCATTAGTTTCTCAAAAGTATGGCGCAAAAGATGAAATATTTGCGTTAGGTGGTAGTGCTGGTGGCTTGTTAATGGGCGCAGTAGCAAATCAAGCGCCTGAGCTTTATAAGGGCATGGTTGCGGCTGTGCCGTTTGTAGATGTAGTAACAACTATGCTTGATGCGAGCATTCCGCTTACTACTAATGAATATGGAGAATGGGGTAATCCGAACGAAAAAGCATATTACGATTACATGCTGTCTTACTCGCCATATGACCAAGTATCGAAACAAGCGTATCCTAATATGCTGGTAACGACAGGCTTGCACGATTCACAAGTGCAATACTTTGAGCCTGCAAAATGGGTTGCTAAGCTGCGTGACTACAAAACGGATGATAATAAGTTACTGTTTAAAATAGATATGGAAGCAGGGCACGGTGGTGCATCGGGTCGCTTCAAACGCTTAGAAGATACCGCGCTAAATTATGCATTTATGCTTGATTTAGCGGGTATTAAAAAGTAGTTAATCTTTATATTTAAATAGATTTAACTTAATAAGGTGCTTTTTAAGGAAGCACCTTTTTTTGTGGCAAGTTAAAACTAAACATAGTGCCTTTACCTATCTCACTTTGTACGTTAATTTCGCTATCCATTAATTTTAATAACCCTCTACAAATAGCCAATCCTAAACCACCTTGCTGACGCCCCTCTTTATTTGAGTTACTTGCCTGATAGTGCGGGTCAAAAATAGCATTCAGCTCATCTTCTTTTATGCCTACGCCTGTGTCTGATACATGTACAAGTAATTGATTGTCATCGCTGCGTTTTACATGGACTGCAATACTGCCGCCACGAGGTGTATGCCTAATAGCGTTATCGATTAAATTACTTAATACACGCTCTAGTTTTGCTATGTCTGCTATAACCGGGAAATCACAAATTGCGGGCTCTACCGATAAACTAATACCTTTTTTATCAACGGCTAAACTAAATTTTGCAATACAATCATAAATGAGTTCTCCTAAATTAAAGGTTTCTTTGTTGATATTTATTTCACCATTTTCTAAGTGAGAAAGTTCAAATATTTGCTCTATTAATAGCTTTAATTGTCCACAATTATTAAGCGAGACGTGTAAGTACTCTTGTTGCTCCTTTTGGCTTAATTGGTCGCCTGATTGGTTTAATACTTCTAAAAATCCTTGCAGTGATGCAAGTGGTGTACGTAAGTCGTGTGATAAATGAGTTAATAGCTCTTTGCGTTGTTTATCGCCCTGTTCTAGTGCTTTAAACTGCTCATTAATACGGGTAAGCATGGCTTGGATACTGCGACCTAAGCTGTGTACTTCATTACTTTTCTGCGTTGAGAAGTGACTGAGCTTTGTATCGGTAAGGCTGTAGTTAGCTGCTTCAATATTACTCACATCACGGGCTAAGCGCTGAATTGGATTGGTAAAAAAGCGCAATAAGATTAGCATAGCAATGAGTAAAAATATTAATGCAGATCCAAGCCATAATGCGGCGAGCCATAGTTTGTCATTGTTTTTTATAGTGCTTAAGGAGGTATCGTAAGCTTCGCCACCAATAATTACATATAAGTAACCTTGTAATTTATCGTTATTAAAAACAGGCGCGGCGGAAAATATTTTTTGTTGTTCTTTATTACGTGGATTATCACCATATATTGGCGCTGCTTTAGGGTCTTGGATTAATTTTTTTAGTGGAGCCAAATTTATATGAGTACGCTTAACTTTGCCAGGCTTTGCCGAGTAAGTAAGAATCTTTCCGGTCTCGTCTACAAAATAAAATTCAAACGCAGGGCCTAATAACATTAAAGTATGAAAGAGGTTTTCTAGCGCCTTATAATCGTACACGCCTTCTTTTATTAGTGGATTATCTTGCACTAAATGTTCAGCTAACGCTAAATGCAGGTTTTGTTCAGCGTGATGTTTAGAGGTAAGTTCTAACTGTTTGCTCCAGCTGTAAACGAGTGCGCAAATAAAGCAAAAAATCACCACTAACGAGACCGCTAATTTTTGATACAAAGATAGTTTCATAATAAAGATCTTAATTAAGTTGGCTTGGGTTTAGCTTGTAACCAACACCCCAAACAGTTTCTATAATCGGCGCTTGTTGATGCGCTTCTAATTTGGCGCGTAAGCGGTTTATGTGGGAATTTACAGTGTGCTCGTAACCACTGTGCTGATAACCCCATACTTTATCGAGTAATTGCTGACGACTAAAAACATGATTTGGGTGGTGCGCAAAATAAACCAGTAAATCAAATTCCGTGGCGGTGAGATTAAGTGCTTGTTCGGCTAAATACACTTGGTGTGAGCTAAATTCAATATGCAGAGAACCCACAGTTAGTGTTTGCTCACTATCGACGGGGAAGTTATCATTATTTTGACTAGCGAGTAGTTGCGCTCTGTGGCGTAGCTGAGTTTTAACTCTGGCTTGTAATTCACGGGCAAAAAAGGGTTTGCAAATATAGTCGTCGGCGCCCATTTCAAGGCCAATAACTCTATCCATATCACTGCTAAGCGCGGTAAGTAAAATTACGGAGGTAGTTGGGTAATGTTCTTTTATTTTTCGGCACAAGCTTAAGCCATCCATTTGCGGTAAGTTTATGTCGAGTAAAATAAGTCCGTAGGGATGCTTGGCTATTTTTTTTAAAGCAAGCTCTGCACTAACAACATGATCAACATGTAGGTTCAATGACGTTAGCTGGGTGGTAATTAGTTTTCCTATTTCTCTATCGTCTTCCACAATAAGTAGTTTTTCATGGCGCATAGTTAATCCTCGTAAAAAGGGGGGCATCCATGCTCCCTTACTTCCCCATTACAAGCTGGTAAATTAACGCTTAAATGCCGTTAATATGGATTACTGAGTTCGGGTAATGACAACTTTTGCCAATGGATTATCAAACTTGTGTTCAGGGCTTAGTACTGAACTTGATAGACCGTCTTCATTGGTAACTACACCAGGGTGCCTTGCTACAAAATCAACATCATTGCGCGCTTCGTTAAAGCCTTCGCCATTATCTACAGGACCCGGTAATGTACCAGCTGCTTCTGTATTTGCTTCTGTACCTGCATCATAAGCAACCGTGGTGCGCATAATTGAATCACCAACAGCTAATGCAGATACATCTATAGCACTAAGACCGGTAAACCCATCATTTGTATTCACCATCATTGTGGCAAGCGATAATTTGAGTACTTCTACTGTGTCGGTAGTGATTGTGACAGTCGTGTTTGCGCCAGGCCCAACAGGGCCTTCGCTTGATGCATTGGCAATACCTTTTTCAAATGCTAGAAGTTGGCTGTTATCACCACCTTCAGCCATTGTTTCTAGTGCAACTGATGCAGGACTACCAATTTGCCATAGTGTACCGTCATGATGTGCAACTACAGCAATGGGCGAGAAAGGCTGACCAGCAGTTAAGTTACTTACGGTAACACTAAATGTATAGCTAACAGGAGTCGGAGTTGGCGTTGGTGTAACGACTTGTTCAGGCGTATTGTTATCGTTATCACCACACGCTGAAAGAGTCGATACAAACGCGAGTACTACGGCGCTTTTTTTGATATTTCGAAAAGATGACATAATAGCGCTCCTACTTAACCGTAACGGTTAGTTTTGCTACAGGGTTTAACCATCTATGCACGGTGTTACTTAAATCACTCTTGCCAGCAGCTAGATCGTCATCTCCCAAATTACCAGGGTGAATATGAATGTTAATATTGCTATCAGTACTTGTTAAACCCGCGCCACCAGTGCCTGCATTGCCACCTGGTGCTGCCGGAATACCAGGCGTGCCAGGTGCGCCAGAGCCATCTACTACAAGTTCATTATTTTGTTCTGTGCCTGCGTCATATGCGTTTAGATAAACAGTATATGTGCCAGCTTCAGTTGGTATTTTCCAGCTATCTAGGCCAACGAAGCCATCATTAGTTGGCAGCATCATTGCAGCTAAAGATAAATACTCATTACCATCAGCTGTAGTAAGTGTTGTCATTGCTGACGCTGTTGGGGCAAGTAGGCCTTCAGCTGGATTTGCTGCCATATCGCTTCCCGCAGCGGTTGCTTGTGCAACTAATTGAGCTATGTTTCCGCCTTCTGCCATAGTTTGCAATGCGGTAGAGGCTTCTGTTGCAACTTCAAAAAGCTTATCTTCACTATCGTGAGCGGTTATAAGTACGGGTGTAAAGTGTATGCCTTGGGTTAAGTTCGTGACTTTTAAGTCTAACTCTGCGGCCATAGTCGATTGGCTAACTGCCGCTAAAAGAGTTGCAATTGTTAATGTTGAAGCTTTCATTATTATTTCCTGTAAGTGATGATTCGAGCTAAGTATTGAATAACCGTCTCAAGAAACTCTCACAAACTTATCACTTTTTTATCACAAGATTTCACGCTGTGATTTCTATAAGTAACCTGAGCTCTGGATAATAAATCTATCTCAAGCTGCTATTTTCAGCGCTAACTACATTGAATTTACTTGTAATAGGCCAGCTATTGACGCGTAAGTTCGCCTTGTTTTCACTGAAAATCTCTGGCTAGAGAAAAATAAATTTAAATATCACTATGATTCAATATATTAGTAAATATCTTAACCAGAGTTCAGGTAAATTATTATTTAAAA
>NZ_PNDU01000091.1:0-13204 GCF_005886635.1 Pseudoalteromonas sp. S558
ACCCACGTACATATCCCAAACAGCATAAAGCATTGATCAATTTCACGAATTAAATTGCACTATAACGTCGTTAAAAATTTTTTATTTAGAACAACTAGATAAAAAAATTTTTGCCTAGTTCCAGCGTAATTTTCTTAACGTTAAATAGACCCTATATATAAGCAGATTGGTATAATTACTGGTTTAAGTTACTAAAAATACAAAAAAGGGATGAAAACACGGTTTTCATCCCTTTTGCTTTTAATATCTTACTTTATTAAAAATAACGTATTAAAAGTTATATTCGTACTTGGCAAATGCTGATGTATCGTTTTCAGCGCCGTCATTGTTAGAAGCAAAAGCACCTAGCGTTAAGCGTCCGCCCATAGTAAGCATTCTGTAACGTAATTCTAACTGCTTACTATTAAATCCTGTTTTGGTAATTGTATTACCTAAGTTAGGGTTGTTAGGGTAACGGTCGCGATTATCACTGTTGTAATCAACATTGCGCAATTTAACCTGCCAATCATCGCCATTAGATAGTTGGCCTAATAAAGTTAAAACAACGGATTGTGCATCGTTATCATATGTTGAACCAATAGTACGACCATGGTAGCGATAACCTGATTTATATTCAGTGTGTTCGTAATAGCAATTTTCAGTGGAAGACTCAGAACTACAAGATACGCCCGTATCTATGTATTCAACATTCACCAATATATTTTGATCGTATATGCGCTGTGTTGTTTGTACACCAAATAAATAGGCTCTATCAGCAGGTTTAAATTGCGAACTTGCATCTTCACCAATTGTGCTTGCATATAATGCATAAGGTTGCTCAAAGAGTGTGTCAGACCAGCGAATGTCGACACCGGCAAGTTGGTTGCCAATTTTTGAATCCAGTGCGCTGTCACAGCTTTCACTGCCATTAGCACACGTCGTTTGCCCGGTGATAACATCAATAAAATCACCCGCTGAACTTGGCTGACCGTCACCAGCCCATTGTGCTGACCAGCTAAGTGCAATTTCTAACTGTTGGAGTGGGCGAAAATTAACACGGCTACTCCAAAGTAACGCATCAGGAATTACACGAGTTGATTCAAGCTTTGCCATTTGGGCGGTAAAGCCCCATTGGCCGATCCAACTTAACCAAGGGGTTTTAAAGGCCGTACTTTGCTCTCGCGTTACGCTTACTGCTGGGAGTGGCTTGGCATTGCCAGACATTATTAAACTGTTATCAACACCAGGTCCCCAAAACTGTTCAACAGCACCTGCTCTAAAAATCCAGTTACCTAAGCGATACGCTAAATAACTATCGTCGAACGAGGTATCTTTACAGTCTATAAGTGCTTGTTCATTAGTAACAATATCATCTGTTTTTTTGTCTTTGGCTAAACACTTCTTTCCATCACTTCTTGAGTTAACGGCGATTTTAGCTGCAAAGTTATTGCCTAAATAAGTGTAAGCTGCTGAAAGTTCAGACTCTTGCGTGTTAGTAGCACCAAAACTGGTTGCAATAATAGAATCTGTGGCTGCAAAAGCGGCAAGTTGAACGTTATGCGAACTACTATTTTCTGATTTATAGCGATGCTTTACGCGCAGTAACGCATCTTGCAAGCTTGGCGTTAATTGCTCAAGTGGCGTGCTGTCAACATCATTTATAAAGCTCTTCCACATCAGCGGGTAAGTGGTTACAGGGGCTAAAATAACACCAGCATCAGCTAATTGTTGAATATCAGCTCTTAAGCCATAATCATCTGGTTTTACCCATGGTTCAGCATTAACTGATACGCTTATTGCACAAAAGAGAGTAGAAAGAAGAAAAATTCTGTTTCGCAAAGTTCAGATCCTTATGATTGAAATTGCCGCCAAGTTTATCAACCTAAGCTAGCTATTGCAGCAAATAATAAAATAAAGAGGGTTAATTTTTTGTATAAAAATGTAAGCTATCTATCGTAATAAGTATGCGATTGATATACTGGATGCAAAATAGGAAATAAGGAATGTAATGAGCAACAAACGACTTTTATTTATTCCGGTATCATCACCACAAGGCATTGGTGAATATATGCGTTCGTTGCTATTGGCGCAAAGTTTACAAATCGAATTTGCGAACTCTATTGATATCCACTTCATATTAAATAAGCATACGGCGTATGCAAAAGATTGCCCTTTTGAAACCACATTACTTGAACATTCAGCCACTAAAGAACTTGATTATGTTTGCGAATTTATAGAGCAATTTAGACCTGATGTTGTGGTTTTTGATTGTGCGGGACGCGCAGGGCATATGAAAGCAGCTAAAAAAGTAGGGGCTAAAGTCGTTTTTATTTCCCAGCATGCTAAAAAACGAGCAAAAGGCTTAAAGCTTAATCGAGTTAATTTAATTGATGTACATTGGGTTGTGCAGCCCGATTATTGCATAGAGCCACTAACTTGGGCTGAAAGCACTAAGTTAGCAATGTTTTCTCTGGCATACCCAAATAATGTAGGTCCTTTTGTTGCTTTTGCATCTAGTGAGCAAAAACGGGATGTGTTGAATCGATATCATTTAGAGCCAAATAGCTACTTTATTGTTAATGCGGGCTCCGGTGGGCACAGTGTAAATAACTTAAATTGTGCGGATGTTTATTTTAATGCTGCTCTTAAAATTACTAAACGTACAGGGTTAACAGGTGTTGTGGTTTTTGGTCCAAATTATCCTGGCGTTATCCCAAACTCTAATGAACTTATTTGCTTATCAAGCTTACAAAATACTGACTTTTTGGCGCTAATGAGCCAAGCTAAAGTCGCGCTGCTTAGTGGTGGCGATACTTTACTGCAAGCTATTGCAGTTCAAACTCCTGTTGCTGCATGCGCTATATCTAAAGACCAAGCAGCACGTTTAGCGCACTGCGTTGGTACAGGCGTTGTGCTAAAAGCGAATTTTGATACTGATGATATATCGGCTAAAGTTGAGCATATTATTGAAACGTCTTTTTATAATGGGCTTGTTAATAAATATGCTCAGCTTGAAAATATACACAGCTATGATGTTATTACTGAAGGTGTAAAAAATATGCTCATAGGAGAACATTCATGAACGTTGTAATTGTTATTGATTCATTGGTTGGCGGTGGCGCTGAAAAAGTGATGCTTACGCTTGCCGAGGAATTGGTAAAACTACAGCATAATGTCACTATTTTATCTCTTGCTAGCAGTGTTGAATACGATATTCCAGACATGGTAAATGTTGAAAGTTTACTTTCAGATAGAGCATCTAAAGTTGATAGATTTTGGCAGCGTAAAAACAGTGTTTTGAAACTCGAAGCATGGTTTGAAAAAAAACAGAGCGAGATTGGCAGTATTGATTTAGTTCTTTCTAACCTTGATAGAAGTAATAACTTACTCGCACGCAGTAATATCAAAAATGTTCATTTTGTTATTCATAACTCCGTTAATGCTGAACTTGCTCGTCAAAAAAAGTTAGGTCCATTTTCTTACTTATACCTTAAAAAAAGTAAACAAAATTTAAATGGTAAATCACTGATTTGTGTATCAAAGGGGGTTGAAAAAGAAATAACACAAGGGGATTTAATTCGCCCAAGTGCAATTACGACTATTTATAACCCGTTTGATTTTGAAAAAATAAATCAGCAAGCGAACGAGCAAAATAACAATATCCCAAGTGAGCCTTATTTAATTCACGTCGGGAGGCTTGCTAAACAAAAACGCCACGATATATTATTTGCAGCATTTGCAAAGCTTGATAAAAAATACAAGTTAGTACTTTTATGTAATAAACCTGCAAAAGCGATAAAGCTTGCACAGGCGTACGGCATAGAAAAGCAGTTAGTAGTGCCAGGGTTTCAACAAAACCCGTACAACTGGATTAAGCATGCCAAAGCATTGATCCTTAGCTCTGATTTTGAAGGGTTTGGAAATGTAATCGTTGAGGCATTAGCGGTGGGTACTCCGGTAGTTAGCACTAATTGTACATTTGGGCCAAACGAAATATTAACAGGCGAGCTAAGTAAATATTTAGTACCCGCTGGACAAAGTGAGGCATTAGCCAATGCCGTTAAGCAGGTGCTAGCAGATAAGCCAAATGTAGAAAACGCAGAAATTTTAAAACAAGTACAGGCAGAGCAGGTTGCTCTGCAGTATTTAGCGCTAGTTAACTAGCGCCTGATAAAGCTTTAAGGTAGTTGCTGTGTAGAGTTTGAAAGTCACTTGCTTGCCAATTAAATGTATTATTTCGGCCTTGTTCTTTTAAAAATGAACGTTCAAGGCGCGTTATATTACTTTGTTGCCACTGTGCATTAGGTTTTTTTATTTCACCTCTATCAAAGTCGATAATATACACATCACCAATGTCATTAAATAAAATGTTATTAATGTTCAAATCGGCGTGGTACACACCTTTTGCATGAAATAGCGCGATTGTTTTCGCAATGCGCTCTAACTCATCTTGAGTCAATGAGCGTTTAATTAATATATCGAGTACGCTTTTAGCGCCTGTAACAGCCTCGGTAATAATATCACCACGATAAATTAACCCGCTGCGGGTTACTTTAGCTGCAATAGGGATTGGCACGTTTAAACCAAGCTCTATAAGTTTACTCATTAAGCTAAACTCTTTATACACGCGGGTTTGTTCAAGCCCTGGGTATAAATATTGATCGCTTAGTAATTTACCCACTAAACCACCACGCCAATAATGCCTCAGCACGGCTGTTAATTTGTCTTGTTTAAAAAACCATGCTGTTGCTCTGCCTTTTTTAGCACCCACAATTTTATTTTGTTTTTGCCAAAAATTGGCATCAAACCAATCAAGAGTAATTTGGCTTGTGTATTTAGGGTGGCTTAATACAGTGTGATTGCCTTGCACGTGTTGTTTAAACATAGCTCTGTGTAATTGCTAAATAATGGGCCTATATTAGCGCGTTTTAAAGCGCAGGATAAGTGCTTGCAATAGCGTGATTATAATTTAAGATCGGCTTTTGTATTTAATACCTAAGGGAATGTGTGACTCAAGCTCCTAATTATTCATCTATTTGTATATTAAGACTCTCAGCCATTGGTGACGTATGTCATGGTGTGAGTGCAGTACAAGCTATTCAAAAAGCACATCCTAATGCAAAAATCACCTGGATTATTGGCAAAGTAGAAGCCATGTTACTTGCTGACTTACCGGGCGTTGAGCTGGTTGTGTTTGATAAAAAGCAAGGAAAAGCTGCACTTAAAAGCTTAAAACAACGCTTTAAAGGTCAAAAATTTGATGTACTGCTTAATATGCAAGTTGCATTAAGGGCTGGGTTTGTAGCGCGTTGTATTCCTGCAAAAGTAAAAATAGGGTTCGATTGGGCGCGGTCAAAAGAATTACACAGCTTATTTATTAATAAACGAATAGAGCCACAAGCCCAAGCGCATGTGCTTGAAGGTTTTAAAGGTTTTGCTAAAGTCATTGGTGTAGCTGATTATAAACCGAACTGGAACATGCCCTATACCGAGCAAGACCAAGCGGTTGCAGATGAGTTACTAACACCAGAGTACCTAACGAATAAACTATTAGTAATATCGCCAGCAGCAAGTAAAGCACAGCGTAATTGGCTCGCAGATCGTTATGCATCATTGGCTGATTATGCAAGCGAGCAAGGCTTTAAGGTGGTATTGACGGGTGGTCCAACAGAGCTTGAAATTAACCTAGCAAATAGCATTATTGAGCACAGCAACACGCCGATTTTAAACTTGGTGGGTAAAACAAAACTCAAAGAGTTGTTGTGCGTGTTAAAGCGTGGCAGCTTAGTGCTTGCGCCCGATACGGGTCCTGCGCATATGGCGGTGACAGTTGGTACGCCCGTTATAGGTTTGTATGCACATTCAAATCCAGCACGCACTGGTCCTTACTTATATCAAGACTACGTGGTAGAGGTTTATCATCAAAATTTGCTTAAGCAAACTGGTAAAACGGCAAAACAAGTCTTGTGGGGGACGCGCGTTAAAGGCGATGATTTAATGAGCCAAATTACAGTTGATGATGTAAAAGCGATGTTTGATCATGTTGTACAAAAAGAGTCTTTGTAATGTATACACAACAAAAAAATAAAGCGCTTTTTTTAGACCGCGATGGCGTGGTAAATGTTGATCATGGTTATGTGTATCAAAGCGATAAATTTGAATTTATTGACGGTGTTTTTAGCACTTGTAAAATATTTTATGATGCAGGCTATAAAATCATAATCGTCACTAATCAATCTGGAATTGGCCGAGGTTATTACAGCGAAGCTGATTTTTTAGCACTAACACAATGGATGAAAGGCCAATTTAGTGCCCACAGCATTGAAGTTACCGATGTGTACTTTTGCCCTCATCACCCTAAAAAAGCGCACCCTGAGTATTTGAAAGAGTGCAGTTGCAGAAAGCCTGCGCCAGGTATGTTATTGCAAGGTATAGAAGAGCATCACATTGATCCTGCTTGCAGTATTATGGTGGGCGATAAACTCAGTGATATGCAGGCTGCGAAAAAAGCGGGCATTACGACTCGTGTTTTAGTGCGTTCGGGTCAAAACTTTGACGAGAACGCCAAGCAAGAAGCTGATTTAATTATCGATTCTATAAGCAGTTTACCTGCACTTTTAAATACACAAATAAACTAAATAGACTTAGCTGTAAACTGGCAGGAATTCCTTCCAATTTATAGCGTTTGCGACGAACTGCAAACCGTGCATTTTACCCATTAAACTTTTACAATACCCCGCATAATAAACAGCCGCGTAAGTGCGGTTGTTTACCCGTTCAAATAGATGGAGAACCTAGATGAGAGCATCTGCTTTTTTTAGCCAGTTACAACAGCAAATTGAAGACGTAAAAACCGAAGGTTTGTATAAAAGCGAACGTATTATTAAGTCCCAGCAGCAAGCTCAAATCGAAGTTGCATCAGGTAAAGTAATCAACTTTTGTGCTAATAACTACTTAGGTTTAGCTAATAGCCCAGAGCTAATTGAAGCTGCGCAAAATGGTTTAAATAATCATGGTTTTGGTGTGGCGTCTGTTCGTTTTATTTGTGGCACGCAAGATATTCATAAAACGCTAGAGAAAAAAATCAGTGAGTTTTTAGAAACAGAAGATACTATTTTATATTCTTCATGTTTTGACGCAAATACAGGTTTATTTGAAACCATTTTAGGCGCAGAAGATGCCATTATCTCTGATTCATTAAACCATGCATCAATTATCGATGGTGTACGTTTATGTAAAGCTAAGCGTTTTCGTTATGCAAATAACGACATGGCTGATCTTGAAAAGCAACTCATTGCAGCAGATGAAGCCGGTGCTAAAACAAAATTAATTGCTACCGATGGCGTGTTTTCTATGGACGGCGTTATCTGTAATTTAGAAGCAGTGTGCGACTTAGCCGATAAATACGATGCACTTGTAATGGTAGATGACTCTCACGCTGTTGGTTTTGTTGGCGAAAACGGTAAAGGTACACCTGAGTACTGTAATGTATTAGATCGTGTAGATATTATTACCGGCACTTTAGGTAAAGCGCTAGGTGGCGCATCAGGCGGCTATACATCAGGTAAAAAAGAAATTGTTGAATGGTTACGTCAGCGTTCACGCCCATACTTGTTCTCAAATTCATTAGCGCCTTCAATTGTTACTGCATCAATTAAAGTACTTGAAATGCTTGAAAATGGCGGCGAGCTGCGCGCTAAACTTTGGTCAAATGCTAAATATTTCCGTGAGCAAATGGAAGCTGCTGGTTTTACGTGTGCAGGTAAAGACCATGCAATTATCCCAGTCATGCTAGGAGATGCCAAAGTAGCCTCGTTAATGGCTGATAAGCTACTTGCTGAAGGCATTTATGTAACCGGTTTTTCATTCCCAGTAGTACCAAAAGGGCAGGCTCGTATTCGTACACAAATCTCAGCGGCGCATAGCATTGAACAACTTGATATTGCGATTGATGCATTTACCCGTATTGGTAAAGAAATGGGCGTTATTTAATTTTATTTTAAACCGACGCCTCGCTTCGGTTTTTTTAGTTGAGTGTGAATTATGAAAGCATTATCTAAATTAAAAGCAGAACCTGGTATTTGGATGACAGATGCACCAAAGCCAGAAGTGGGTCATAACGACTTACTAATTAAAATTCTTAAAACAGCTATTTGTGGTACCGATGTACATATTTACAAGTGGGACGAATGGGCAAGTAAAACCATTCCTACTCCAATGGTTGTTGGTCACGAATATGTGGGTGAAGTCGTCGATATGGGCCAAGAAGTTCGAGGCTTTAAAGTTGGCGACCGTGTATCAGGCGAAGGGCATATTACGTGCGGGCACTGTCGAAATTGCCGTGCAGGGCGTGTGCATTTATGCCGTAATACAACGGGAGTTGGCGTAAATCGTGAAGGTGCATTTGCTGAGTACTTAGTTATTCCTGCATTTAACGCATTTAAAATTCCAGATAATATATCTGACGAACTGGCTTCTATTTTCGACCCATTTGGTAACGCAGTTCATACCGCACTATCGTTTGATTTAGTTGGCGAAGATGTACTTATAACTGGTGCAGGCCCAATTGGTATTATGGCAGCAGCTGTTGCAAAGCATGTTGGTGCTCGCCATGTTGTTATTACCGACGTAAACGAATACCGTCTAGACTTAGCACGTAAAATGGGTGCATCACGCGCTGTAAACGTGGCAAACGAAAAGCTTGAAGATGTAATGAAAGAGCTAGGTATGACAGAGGGCTTTGATATTGGCCTTGAAATGTCAGGCGTACCAAGCGCGTTTAATTCAATGCTTAATAACATGAACCATGGCGGTAAAATTGCCATGCTAGGTATTCCACCATCAGATATGGCGGTTGACTGGAACCAAGTTATTTTTAAAGGCTTGGTGATTAAAGGTATTTACGGTCGCGAAATGTTTGAAACGTGGTACAAAATGGCAAGTTTGATTCAATCGGGTCTCGATTTGAATCCAATCATCACACATCAGTATTCTGTGGATGACTTCCAAGCTGGCTTTGATATGATGATTTCAGGCCAGTCAGGCAAAGTAATTTTAAACTGGGATTAGTTTTAAAAATTCTAGATAGGGCGGCTTAGGCCGCCTTTTTTATACTATTAATTAAAGAGACTCCAATGGCATTTAAACATATTTCTATAGCGCAAACGTTAGAGCTTTTAGATAAAGAAGACGTTGTAATTGCAGATATTCGCGATCCTAATTCGTATCAGACTGGTCATATTCCAGGCTCTGAAGCGCTGTCTAACGGTAATATTGCGCAATTTATGATGGAAAAAGAGTTCGATCAGCCAATTATTATCGTGTGTTATCACGGGATGAGCTCTCAAGGTGCCGCTAGCTATTTAGTTGAGCAAGGTTTTGAAGACGTTTACAGTATGGATGGTGGTTTTACTGCTTGGGAAGCGGCTTATAGCGAGAAAGTAGAGCGATGATAGAGCTTGGCAGTTTAAATAACCCGCGCGCCGCACAGGGCTTTATAGATTATTTAAAAAGCCAAGGCCTAGATGCAAAGATACACTCAGCTGATGGCAGTAATGTCATTATTAGTGTGCTTGAGGAAGATTTTCATCAAGTGCAGCCGCTATGGGCTGAATTTACACAAAATCCTAATCATGAAAAATACCAGCAAGCATCATGGGATGTAGGCAGCACACAATCGCCGCTTAAATACCAAGGGCAGTCGCTTAATTTAATGGCGCGATTTAAAGCGCTTAGCTGGCTTAATCAAACGGTTAGCATATTGAGTATTGTTATTTATGTTGCTTTTTTATTGGGGGGATTTAATGAAATTTATACTGTGCTGCAATTTAATCCATCGCAACCGCTTAGCTGGTTAACTCCCGCTCTTGTTCACTTTAGCGCGATGCATATTGTGTTTAACTTAATTTGGTGGATGTCGCTTGGTGATAATATCGAAAAGCAGTGTGGGAAATTAAGCTTAATCGGCTTATTTTTGGTGACTGCGCTTATTAGTAATTGGGCACAATATTTAATGGTTGGCCCGAATTTTGGCGGGCTAAGTGGCGTGGTGTATGGATTACTTGGTTTTTGTTGGATACATAGTTTTTTAAACCCTAACAAGCCTGCGTTAGTAAGTATGGCAATAGTCGGTTTTATGTTAGTTTGGTTAGTGCTTGGCTTTGCAGATGTATTGTTTGTAGGTATGGCTAATTGGGCGCACTTAGGTGGGTTAATAAGCGGTATTGCTTATGCCTACACCGCAAAAATATTTAACAAAAACAGTTAGCGTTAAAACCAATCCGCTTGATTATGGCCATTATTTAACTATTTATAAGAATTTACTCTGTTAAATTAAGCAATGCTTACGCGGATTGGTATCAATTACTAATGATATAAATACTTAGTAAACAACACTTCACGGATAATTTCGTGGCCAGTTTCTTCTTTTAACAAGCTTTTAAGTCTTTCGAAGCATTTAGCGCGTATTTCTTCGCGGCCAATAAGTGATTTTATTTTTTCTTCAGGTTCTTTTGATAATATTTCAACCAATGCGTCACGAAGTAAAGGCGTGTGGTGTTCTACAATCGCTATGTCTGATGTATCGGTCAGCATTAAATCCACAGTGACACGCACATAGCCCATTTTTTTACTCGAAACGCCTATGTAGTTAGTAATAATGTCAGGCTCAAAACCAAAATAACCAACGGTCGATTTTGCGTTTGCCGTTAAGCTTATAGCGCTCATTATTAGTGCAAAAAGACCTATGTATACTATTTTTTTCATATTTAAAGCGTTTCCGTAAATCTGTTACAAATAGTTTATACTTAATAAGTCCTAATAAACAGCGCCAAGCAATTATTTATATTAGTTATTTTAGGCTGCCGAATCATCACTTTTTCAAATGCATCGGCAATGTTATCATTACCTTGGATTTTATTTTATTGAGCTAATGTGACTACTTTCCCTATTTCTTTATCTGTTGATTGGTCTCCTGCTTCACAAGTAAGTGATTTATCTAATTCTGAGCACGATTGGCTGTTTGAATCGCATTCTTTAACGGCTAAATTAAAAAGTCATTCGCAATCCTTTAGTGTGAAAGTGCTTAGTGAGCAGGTTTTTGACTTATCAATACAGCAACAAAAATTACTTAATTGCACCTTAACATCAGCATTGAATCGCGAAGTGCTATTATTGTGTGACGATAAGCCTATGGTATACGCGCAAAGTTGGCTGCCAGATAATCTATTACTAAAGCAATCAAAAAATCCTTTGCATAATATGGGAGAAAGGCCATTAGGCGATGTGATTTTTCAAGATCCAGAACTTGTTCGTAAAAATATAGAAATTGCGCGCTTTAATTCCATCCATCCATTACAGCAACTCGTGTCACAATTAAATTTGCCTAAGCAAACCTTACTAGGCAGACGCAGTGTATTTTCATTGCAAAGTTATAACTTTTTAGTCTGTGAAGTTTTTTTACCCGGAGCGTATTTGTACTCATGAAGCTAGCCCTTTTAAAAGCCAACCATATTCCTTATTACATACAGCTGATGCGTGTAGATAAGCCTATTGGTACGTTATTATTGCTTTGGCCAACATATTGGGCATTATGGTTTGCTAATAATGGCATGCCAAGCTTGGTTAATTTTGTTGTATTTACACTTGGCGTTATTGTAATGCGAAGTGCTGGATGTGTAATAAACGACTTTGCTGATAGAAAAATAGACGGCTCAGTAAAGCGCACAGCTCAGCGCCCACTGGCTTCAGGGGTCGTTAGTAATGGTGAAGCGCTTAGTTTATTTTTGCTGCTTATTGTACTCGCGTTTATTTTGGTATTAATGTTAAGTATTAATACTATTTTACTTTCTTTCGCAGCGCTGGCATTGGCATTTTGTTACCCGTTTATGAAACGCTACACACAGTTACCCCAAGTTGTACTCGGTGCCGCTTTTGGTTGGGCAATACCTATGGCTTACATGGCTTCAATAAATCAATTACCTATACAAGCTTGGTTGTTGTTTTTTGCAAATGTTTGTTGGACGGTGGCTTACGACACTATGTATGCCATGGTTGATAGGGACGATGATTTAAAAATAGGCGTTAAATCAACAGCTATCTTATTTGGTAGGTATGACCGCCATCTCATTTTTTTACTTAATGCGGTGTTTATTACGTTAGTTGCTTTTATAGGTTTAGTTAATGGGTTGTCTGTCCCCTTTGGAATTGGTTTGGGGGTAGCAGCGGGTTTATTAGTTTATCAACAAGTGCTTATCCATCATCGTGAACGAGATGCCTGCTTTAAAGCATTTTTAAATAACCACTATGTAGGCTTAGCTATTTTTATTGGTTTGTTGTTCTCATATCCAATAGCATTTTAAAGCCTCAATAAAGGTTGTTAAAATACGCTATTTTGAGCTATCGGGGTGGATCAATAATACCGCTAATAGATGCATTTTTTCTAAACCAACCAGCTATTGAGTAACGCTTGTTTATGGCTGGGAGTACCTCGTGAACAAAGCGCTCACTTTCAAATAGCACTAAGGTGCCAGCTGTGGGCTTAATAATGATTTCGATTTCTTTACTTTTATGTTTATAAATAACAAGTTCGCCGCCTTGAGCTGGCGTGTTTAAGTAGAGCACACTCGTTATAACCCTATTGGAGCGGCCTTTAAAAGCATCAACATGTTTTTTATAAAAATCACCCGACGTATATTTGGCATAATGGCATTCATAATCAAATAAGCCGATAAAAAACGTGCGATTGAGTGTCGTTTTAATGTTTTCCATTATAGCTTGATAAGCTACTTGAGCTTGTGAAGTGCCATCAAACCAATAGGTTTTATCTTTGCGAATACTATCGTCTACTTGTAAATTATTTAAACGACCAATACCAGCAAGTGTAAAATGCGGGTTTATACGATAACAATCTGCCATTAAATCGCTAATAAGTCGTTCATCAATAGCTTGATGAATAACACTGTAACCTTGTACTTCTATTTCAGTTAAATAATTGTCGTAGGCTAAGAGGTTGAGCATTTATGTCAGCTGTTTTTTTAAGGTGCGACAGTGTAGCCGAAAAGATATCAAAAGCTACCACTTTTATGTCGCATAGTTCTTAAAAACAGCGTTACTTCAGTAACCTGAGCTTTGGATAATAAATCACCTCAAACTGCTATTGTCAGTGCTAACAGCGTTGAATTTACTTGCAATAGGCCCGCTATTGACACGTAAATTCGCCTTGTTT
>NZ_PNDU01000092.1:0-16734 GCF_005886635.1 Pseudoalteromonas sp. S558
ATCGTCCCTAGAAAGAACCCAAAGGGCAGCGCATGTTTGGCATTTATGCTGCGTTATCGCCTATTTATGGGGAATAACCACACTACATAGGCTCTGCCTTGCCTAAATACCAAACAGTCTGCTGCAAAATTAATCACGAAAGGTCAACACGCCCTAGTGCTTTACCTATTGATGTACGCATTGACGTTAGATCAAGTAGGGTTTCGTTTACATCAAAAATAAGCACTTTAGGTTTTGCTTGTTCTTTTGGTTCATCAGCTAAGGCGTAACCAGATACAAGGCTTGTGCCCACAAGTAGTGAAAGCGTAAGCGTTTTTAACGACTTTAAAATAGACATTAATTATCCTCCGATTCAAGTGCTGCCATAACATCAATAGGTTCTGCACGTAATGTGTAATCTTCATTTAAAAAGGCATAAGTAATAATACCCTCTTGATTAATTACATAAGTGGCAGGTAGCGGCAATTTAAAGCTTTTATCGCCATAGTAGTGTTCAAAATCAATGCCAAATTCGGTATATAACCTTTGAATACGCTCATCGAGTGTAAACAACAAACCAAATTGCTCAGCTACTTCATTACTAACATCTGAAAGTACATCAAATTCGAGATCGTTTTTTTGAGCCGTAGAGAGAGTTTCATCAGGCAACTGTGGTGATATAGCCACTAATTGAGCGCTTTGAGTTTTAAATTGCGGTAAGTAATCGTTAAGTGCCTTTAGCTCTAAATTACAATACGGACACCAACCACCTCGATAAAAGCTAATAATGACAGGGCCTTTTTGTAGTAAATCCGCAAGTTTAACGTTTTCGCCTTTATGATTTACTAAGCTGAAGTTCTCTACTTTTTGGCCAGTTTGCAACGCATTGTCTTTAATATGCTGTGCGATAAGCTCTTCGTTTGTGGTGTTCATTAATGCCAAAACATCAGCCGGTAATTTGGCCTCTTTTTGGATGTTGTAGGCATCTATTTGCGCTTTTAAACTCATGATTGAACCTCAATAATTAAACTGTATGACAGTATAGTGTTTTAGTTATTTAAATAAACATTGCAAAAGTGAAAGCTTCATTCGAAAATATTAAACATTGAAAAATGCTCAATGGCACCTTTATGTATAACTTAAGTGATTTAGAAACATTTATAGCTGTGGTTGAAAACAAAGGGGTACTTGCTGCTGCGCGCGAGCAACGTTTATCACCTGCAACGGTAAGCCATCGCTTGAGTAAATTAGAGCGCGAACTTGCTACCGTGCTTGTTTTTAGAGATAGCCGACGAATACGATTATCTCCCGCAGGAGAAATATTTTATACCCGAGTTGGCGCCATAATAGAAGCACTGCAGGACGCAGAGCATAGTATCGGTGCACGAAGTTCATCAGTGAGCGGTTTATTACGCGTGACTATGCCACCTTGGGTTTTTTCAAAATATGTAATGCCTAAACTTAATGAGTTAGAGCAGGCTTATCCTGAGCTAAAACTTGATTTTTTAATAACCGATCATTTTGTAAATGTGGTTGATGACGCGCAAGACGTGGCGATTCGGGTAGGGCAGTTAAATGACTCAGGATTGCTGTCGCGAAAAATAGTAAATAATAGCCGAATACTTTGCGCAGCGCCGAGTTATATAGAAAAACACGGTATGCCTAAAAATTTAATGCAGTTGAGCGAACATTATTGGGTATGTTTGCCGTGGCAACGGCAATTAAAACTGTTTGACGAACACAAAAAAATACATACTTTTAATGCTAAAACTCGTTTTACTATTTCAAACTCAGACAACATGACTCAAGCTGCTATTGCAGGACATGGCATTGCAATTAAATCAAAAATAGCCATTAACGAGGAGCTTAAAAATGGCACTTTAGTTGAAATAATGGCGGGTGTGATGGCGCAAAGTGACGCGCCAGTGTGGTTTTTACGGCCGCAAAATAGTTTAACCACTCGCAAAACCGATGTATTTTATGATTTTATGAAATCGCTATTTTTAAGCTGTAAATAATCGCAGGTACGCGCGTTTTATTCCTGTTAAAACTAGATAACCACTAAGCTCTGCGAGTAGGGCTATAATAATGGCTGCAATAACAGCGGCTGTAATTGAGTCCTGCTTTAAAATAATTTGTCCTTCAAAACGTTGCCATACTTGTTGTTTTATATCACTTAAATTACTGGTGAGTGTAAATAAATAGGGCGACTTTGAAAATGCATTAACGGCAGTTTGCAATGTTTGCTGGCGAGTATTGAGTGCATCAATATTGTTTGCACCTTTACCGACAATATCATCATCTAAATTTTGATAGTGCTTGATTAGTTTCTCTAAGTCATTGTTAAAGTACTGTGCGGCATCATTTTTAAATGGTGCAATTGCTTTATTGGCTTCAATGAGTTGTGCATTTAGGGCCTGTCCAAAGTCGCTTACAAATGCAGGAATTTGCACACCTAAAAGCAAGCCGCAGGCAAAAAAGCTTAATCGAATATAATCTAAAAATTTACTCATTTATCTTTCTATCCATATAAATAACCCAAAGTTAACATTTTGCTTGTTTTTATGCTCAAAACTCGTAATCTACTAGTAATAAAAATAACAACAGGTGGATGTTAAGGATGACGAAAAAAGTAACGTTTACGTCAACATTTGTTGATATTTCAAGTCAACTTAAGCGTTTTGTTTCTCGTATAGTTCAGCCCGATGACGTAGAAGACATTGTGCAAGAAACGTTTATAAAAAGCTACGAAGCCGATTTAAAACAAGATATTCAATTTACCCGCAGTTACATGCTTAAAACAGCAAAGCATTTAGCACTTAATCATATTGCTAAGTGGGATAACAAATTTAACGAATCTTTAGAGCAAAACAGCGAATTGCCCATGTTGCTTAAATCAATGCAGCTTGAGGATGAATACACCTCTAAAGAGCGCTTTTTACTTTTTTGTAGAGCCACAGAACAGCTTAGTGCCTCGATTCGTAAATGCTTTATATTAAAAAAAGTATACGGTATGAGCCAAAAAGAAATAGCAGAAAACATGCAGCTAAGCCAAAGTACGGTGGAAAAGCATATAGCAAAGGGATTATTACAAACCCTATTGTATATGCGAGAGCATGACCAAAATATTAATTCACAAAACAACACTACGCCAGCTTCATTGCAACCGTTGTCAACACAGAGAGTTGCAAAATGAGCAATGTGCATCCATTTACTTCAAAAAACGTAATTTTAGAAAAAGCCTGTACATGGGTAAGTGCTATTGATCGTGGGCTTAGCAATGAAGAAAAAGAACAATTTAAGCTGTGGATGCTGCAAAGTGCCGCGCATCAAGACGCAGTATACGAAATTGCCCAATTGTGGGATGAACTTTCTGTGTTAAATGAATTAAGCATTTTATTCCCACAACACAATAGTGCTAACCACTCTAAAAGCAAGTGGGTTGTTCCATATTCTATTGCGGCAAGTTTATTTGCAGCGTTAATGGTTTGCAGCTATTTATTGGTTAATTTAGAAAATGACTTTGATAAAGAGTTAGCTAAAGTCAATTACACTAAAATTTATCAAACTAAAGTGGGCGAACAAGCAACCTATGTCTTACCCGATGGGACTATTGTGCAGTTAAATACGAACAGTATGTTAGAAGTTGCTTATAGCAAAGGGCGCAGGCAATTATTACTCAATAAGGGGGAAGGGCGTTTTAACGTGGCAAAAGATGTATCGCGTCCATTTAGTGTTATGGCGGGTGATAAGAGCTTTACTGCGTTAGGCACGGTATTTAATGTACAACGCAATACTTCATCAGATTTAGAGCTCGTGGTTACCGAAGGCAAAGTGATGATCACCGATCCAAGTGTCGCGGTTGATGCTAACGACTTTAAAGCGTACCAACTTGCTGACAACAGCACACAAAAAATTCGTCAAATTAATGCTAATATTGTTACTTCTGGCGAAAAAGCGGTTATTGAACAAAGTATAACAAAACCAATAACGCAGCTTTCTGTAGATGATGTACAACGTGACTTAGCATGGCAAAATGGGATGTTAATTTTTAACGGGGAGCAATTAGGTGACGCTTTAAACGAGGTGAGTCGCTATACTGCTACGCGCTTTGAATTATCGTCTGCAGAGCTTGCTAAAATTAAAGTGGCAGGCGTATTTAGAGCTGGCGACGTAGCCGGCTTACTTGAGAGCTTACAAACTAACTTTTCAATTGACCATGAACGTTTAGGCGAGCATGTGGTAAGTCTTAAATACCAGACAAAATCATAAGTAGCAGCTATGCAAATCAAACATATGTTAGATAAAGTTGCATCTATAGAGATCACACGTAAAAAAAATATTAAAAAAAAGAAACAAAGCCATAGAGGATTTTTGTTTGTCAGTTGTTTATATAAGTTGCGCAGTAACCATACGCATTTATTGGGTGGTTTAAGTGTGCTTGCCCCTGCGATTTTTACTATCAGTGTGCAAGCCACGACTCAAACCACTGGGCAAATGGTGCAATTTGATATAAAAGCGCAGCGAGCAGACAAAGCCTTAATTGAATTTGCTAAGCAAACCGAGCAAACAGTGGTGTTTTCTTATGAGTTGGCAAAGCAATATGATGCAAATTCAGTGTATGGATTTTATACCCAGCTAGATGCATTAGCAGCATTGCTAGGTGGAACTGAGCTCGATGCGGTTGTTGATCAAAATGGATTACTGAGTATAAAACTCAAACAAATCAACAGGAATGATAACAACATGATGAAGCTTTCAGCGGTCAGTGCAGCCATATTACCCGCGTTACTTGCGGTAAATTCACAAGGTGTCAATGCAGCACAAGAAGTTGCTCAAGAAAAAATTGAAAAAATTGCTATTGTCGGTAGCCGCGTAGCAGGGCGTTCAGTTGAAGATTTACCCGTTCCAGTAGATATTTTAAGTGCTGAAGCGCTTGAAAACACAGGCCAAACCGAAGTTGGCCGTATGTTACAGTCTATTGCCCCTTCATTTAACTTTTCAAGCTCGTCAATTAGTGATGGTACCGATGCATTAAGACCTGCCACACTGCGTGGTTTGGGTCCAGATCAAACACTCGTGTTGATCAACGGTAAACGTCGCCACCAAGCAAGTATTATTCATATCAATACATCAGTAGGACGTGGTACTGCGGGGACTGATATGAATGCAATTCCAGCCTCTGCTATTAAACGCATTGAAGTACTGCGTGATGGCGCTGCGGCCCAATATGGCTCTGATGCAATTGCCGGTGTTATTAATATTGTTCTTAAAGATGGTAGCGAAGGCGGTAAAGCGGCTATCAATTATGGTCAATATTCAGAAGGTGATGGCGAAACGATTAATGTTGATTTTAATAAAGGCTTTGCGCTTGGCGATGACGGTTATTTAAATGCAACAATTAATTACCGCGACCGTTCGCCAACTAACCGTGCTGGTTTACATGGCTCTTGCCAATTTTACGGTTGTACAGAGCTAAGTGACGGTACTTTATTAGCTGGTGATCCGCGTGAAGTGACCGCAGACAGAGATACATTTAGAATTGGTGATGCCGACTCTCAACAGTTTGGTTTAACAATTAATACAGGTTATGAGTTAGGTGATGGCGAGCTTTATGGTTTTATTACTTACTCGACGCGTGATAACGAATCGGCTGCGTTTTTCCGTCATAATGCAAATGCGGGCGGTAACCCAGTACTACAAGATAACGATGCGACAATTCCGTTAGGTTTCTTACCAAAAATAAACACCACTATCGATGACATTTCCTATAACTTCGGTTATAAAACACAGTTTGATAATGATGCAAGCCTAGACTTATCTTACACTTACGGTGAAAATAGTATTGATTACACAACAAGTGACACAATCAATGCTTCATACGCTAACTTTTTACGTTATGACCAAGGTTTAAGTGCTGCAGATATTCGTACAACAATCCCTCGTGAAGCATATGCATATGGTATGGAGTTATCACTGCAAACCATCAATCTTGATTTTACGCAAAACTTTGATGATTACTCTTTAGCGATGGGCGCCGAAATTCGTACTGACGAATACCGTATTTTAGAAGGTAATGAATACGCATACCGCGATTACGATACAAATAACGGGGTAAGTATTTACAACGGGTTAAGTGGTGGTGTAGGGAGTGAAAACGCATCTGGTGGCACGCAAGGTTTTGGTGGTTCATCTCCTGCTTCATCTGTTGATGAGTCGCGTGATGTCATTTCATTTTACATAGACGCAGAAGCATATGTGATAGACGATGTCATTTTATCGGGCGCACTTCGCTACGATAACTACAAAGGCTTTGGTGATACTGTTAACTTTAAACTAGCGGGTAACTGGTCAGTTACTGAGGATATTTCACTACGCGGTGCATTAAGCTCAGGCTTTAGAGCCCCGTCTATGCAACAGTTATACTTTAATAATATTAGTACGCAGTTTGTTGTCGGTCCAAATGGTACATTGGTTGCTGAAGAAGTGGGGACATTCAGAAATGATTCAACACTTGCGCAAAGTTTAGGTATTCCAAAACTGACAGAAGAAAAATCTCAAAATCGCAGTTTAGGTATTGTGTATAACGTAACTGATAATATTAACGTGACGGTTGATTACTACTCGATAGATATTGACGATCGTATTGTTATCAGTAATCGTTTAGGCAAAGGGCTTTCTTCTAGCTTAGATGCCGCACTAGTTAGCTCTGGTGCCGGTGCGGGTCAGTTTTTCTTAAATGGTGCTGATACTGAAACGCGTGGTATCGATTTTGTAGCAACATGGAATACAGAAGGTTTAGGCGGCACACTTGATTTTACACTTGCTGCTAACTTTACTAAAACTGATGTTGTGTCGTTATTTACACCAGCAGGTTCAGGTTTAGAAACAGTGCCGGTTGAAGATGTATTCTCAGATCAAGAAATTTCAATCATCGAAGAATGGCAACCAGAGGATCGTATTAACTTAAGTGCGCTTTATCAACGCGATGATTGGACGGTTAATTTATCGCTCAATCGCTTTGGTGAATACACGGTTGAAGATGGTGGCAGCCAAACGTATTCAGCAGAAATTTTGACTGATATTAAAGTGAATTACTTTGTTACAGAAGACCTATCTGTCAACATTGGTGCTAACAATTTGTTTGATGTCTATCCTGACAAAAACAAAATAGGTAATTCACGTTCAGGTACCATTGTCGATGCAAATGGTAATACTATTGTAAGTAGCCCTGGTGTATTTGAGTACTCACGCCGTTCAGCGCCATTTGGCTTTAATGGTGCTTATTACTATATCGGCGCAGAATACCGTTTTTAATAAATAACTCTCCCTTTGTTATTTAACAACCTAAGGGCCGAAAGGCCCTTTTTTTGCTTTGATCTGTCATAAAAATTTCACTGTTTTTTCAAGTTAAAATCTTCAATACTGTCTGGACTAGACCAGATTGAATGGAATAACTATGAATGATTATTTATTACTAACCCCAGGGCCGCTAAGTACTTCTGATACAGTAAAAAAAGCGATGCTAAAGGATTGGTGTACATGGGACGATGAATATAACCAAGGTGTAGTTCAGGCAATTAGAGCTAAGTTGGTGGCACTTGCTACGGCACATCCAGGTTACACCAGTGTGCTAATGCAAGGCAGCGGAACAGCGAGTGTAGAGTCTGCTCTTGGTAGCTTAATAAAAAGCAGTGATAAATTGTTGGTTATTAATAATGGGGCATATGGTGAGCGAATAGGCGAAATTGCTGCCTATTTGAATATTAACACACACATTATCAATTACACCGAAACCCAACTACCGAATGTAGCTGATATTGAAGCTGTTTTACTAAACGACTCTGACATTACGCATATAGCAATGGTTCACTGCGAAACAACCACGGGTATGTTAAATCCAGCCGAAGCCTTGGGGCAGTTGGCCAAAACGTATAACAAGGTGTTTGTTTTAGATGCAATGAGCAGTTTTGGCGGGATCCCTTTCGATTTGGCTGATTGGCATGTTGATGTGATGATTAGCTCGGCAAATAAATGTATTCAAGGTGTACCAGGTTTTGGTTTTGTGATTTGCAAACACCATCTTATAGCGCAAAGCGAAGGCGTTTCACGTTCCCTTTCTTTAGATCTCTTTGCACAGTGGCACTGTATGGAGAAAAACAATGGTAAGTGGCGTTTTACTTCACCAACTCATGTCGTACGGGCTTTTTATCAGGCATTAGTCGAACTTGAAGAAGAGGGAGGGATCACAGAGCGTTATAAACGTTACAAGGAAAACCAGCACATTCTTGTCACGGGAATGAAAAAGCTTGGTTTTTCTCCTTTATTAAATACGTCAGTGCATTCACCGATTATTACCTCGTTTTTATCGCCAACAGGACAGGATTACGACTTTAAAACGTTTTATAATGCACTAAAAAACCAAGGATTTGTGATTTATCCGGGTAAAGTGTCGGATGCGGATTGCTTTCGTATTGGTAACATTGGCCACGTATTTGCAGCTGATATGCATCGCTTGCTTGACGCCGTAGCAAGTAATCTTTATTGGCAAGATACAGTATAAATTGAGCAATAAAAGCGATACTAGAAGTATCGCTTTTATTGGCCTTCGACAATCATTTCAATCGCATTGTGTAACCAATATTCAATATTATGATCAACCAATTTTTGTTGCTCATCAAAACGTTGACGCACTACTTTTAAGCATGGTGTACCACTGTTTTTTTCAAGCATCTCGCAGACATCGTCAGGAAGCACCGTTACGCTAATAATGCTCTGTTCTTTTACTACATTTGTTGCATATTGTTTGGCCATGATCTCGGTAATTGAGCTATTTAACGAATGCTTATTAAGACCGTCAAAGCGCTGTGCATCACAAAAAATGTCTTCAAACATAACTGCACGATTGTCCAAGCTACGCACACGCTGTAGATGATATAGACTCTGTGCGCTAAAGATATCGGTAAAATTAATGTTATCAATTTTGTTCACACTCACTAAACGTGTTTGTGCTGTGAAGCCTTGCTGCTTAGCAAGTTCGTAGAAGTTAACTTTTGTTGCGGGATGCCATTTTAGTTTATGTGGAGTGACAAACCAGCCTTTTCGTTTTTGACTATAAATTAATCCTTCTGCTTCTAATCGGATCAATGCTTCACGCACAGTAATACGTGTAGAATTAAAGTGCTCTTGTAAAGCCCGCTCTGAGGGCAGCTTACTGCCCGTAGCAATTTCGTCTTGCTGGAGTAGGGTGAGGATATAATTGCGAATTTCTTGAAATAAAAGCATAGTTTTATGTTTACCGTTCATTGACTTGAGGTGTGAATAATTAACCCATCTCAAACGACCACTGTTAACGCTTATAGCATTCAGTTTATATTATTAAATCAGTATGTTAATAAATATCTTAACCAAAATTTAGGTTAATTATTTGCCAGCTTAGTTTAGGGTCAGTTTATCTTTCTAGGTTAAATTTTTTTGCGTATGCACTAACGTGCTGTAAGTACAGCTCAATTTTTTGTAACCAGTATGACAGAGCTGATGTAACCATATCTGGATCTTTACCTGCATCATCGAGATGACGTAATGTAAGTAAATCTTCAAAGTCAGGTTGGTTTTCAAAAACCTGTTGCTGATGTTTTGTTAATCCATCTCCTTGTTGCTGTAGTGTTTTTCGACTTGCGGTTGACAGTAAAGCACGATAGCACTTTGAAGTTGACACCAAATAACGCTTGGCCTGCACATGATATTGCACCATCCGGACCACTGCATGACTAAAATTGTGAGCTTTTAAAAAATCAGCTCCAAGCTGGCTATGATGAATATAGCCTTGTTGATTCATATCTGATTTTTGCTGGTGCTGTGCAATTAAGTGGCCAATATCATGTAAAAATGCGGCAATCACAATATCATCCTTGTGACCTTGGCGTTGCGCTAATGAGGCACATTGTGCACCGTGAGCAAACTGCGAACAGGCTTCATCGTAGTGAATATTCCCGTAAGTGAGATATAAAAAACTAATTTCTGCTACTGTTGAAGCAATGGCAGGAAAATCTTGTTTAGACATTGTATATTACCTGAGTGATTGCGTGTCAACTTTTGCTGCACTACCGCTGAGTTTAGCTAAGTAGCAGTCGATTTTATGCGGTTGCAAGTTTAAATCTTCAGCCAACTCTTTACGGCGAATAGCATTACGCACAATATAGGCGCCAGCGGTACGAATAGGCTCTATTGGGAATTGCTTAAGCGGCTGATTTACTAATCCGCAGTGTTGCCATTGTGGATTATTATTAAGCACCATAGCTGAGAGTATTTTTGCGCCTAAATAAGACTGAACAATACCATTACCAGAATAACCACCTGCATAAAGCACTTGCGGATGTGCGTTTAAATGCCCGAAAAAAGGAAAGCCAGTGGCACTTCTGTCAGATGGCCCAGTCCATGTGCGTTCGATAGGCAGTTCATGCCCTTTGAAAAAATGAGCCAATGAGCTATTAAGTAATTTTTTATAGTGACTTGGTTGGTCAAATTTGGGGTGTACTTTATTACCATAACTGAAAAAATTTCCACCTTTGCCAAGCATTAAACGCCCATCTGAGGTGCTGCGGTAATAGTTAACAAAAGTGCGAGAATCAATAATTGCACTACCATGGTTTAACTTGAGCTGCTCAAGCACATCAGGTATTGGTTTGGTGATGATCATGTCACTTGAAACCAAGACTACTGAGCGGGAAAACTGGCTTTGTAAAGTGGGTAGCCACGCATTAACAGCAAAGATAAGGGTATTACAAACTAATGCCCCTTGATTGGTGGTGACATTTATTGGCTCATGCCCATGATGCTGTTTATAACGACAATGCTCAATAACATCAACCCCCATTTGTTGGGCAACACGCTTAAGCCCTCTGACTAATTTTGCTGGTTGGATACTGCCGCCATGAGCAGAAAAATGAGCATGCAAATTTTGTTTTGAGCCTGTTTGTAACAGTTGCTCAGCAGTGCACTTTTGCCAAGAATTGAGTTTAAATTGATCTAAACAATCCAAAGCGTTATCAAGCAAGCCCAGTTGTGCACGGTTAGAGGCGGTATAAAAACATCCGTCAATTCTGCAGTCACAGTCAATACCTTGTTCTTTTGTGAATGCGCTTATTTCATGCACGGCTAGTTCAGATTGCTTAACTAAAAATAGCGCGTTATCTAAACCAACAAGCTTAATTAGGCTAGGAAGCTTTGTTGACCAGGTTAGCATTGCGCCGCCATTTCGCCCAGATGCGCCTTGGCCGCATAATCCTTGCTCAATAATGGTTACTTTTTTTGTAGGATGTTGCTGTTTAATATTGATTGCAGTCCAAAGGCCGGTGAACCCGCCACCAATAATGCACACATCAGTGTGATGCCCTTGGGGTAATAAATGAAAAGGCGCAGCGGCCTCCTCATTTATAGCGCTATCAAACCAAAAAGGTTGATATGTCATTAAGGGCGCTCTCCACGTGCAAGTCTTGCTTCAATTTGCATAAGAATAGGCTCAATATCAGCGAGTGAATCAATCACGTAATGTGCGCCACTGTAATAAAGTTGTTGGTAGGCTGTACGGGTAAGTTCATCTTGTTCGGTTTGTGAACATGCTTGCCATTGTGACTCTGTTAGGCCCACTGCATTGCCTGTTAATGCAACGCCGACTGTCCACATTCCGGCGTTTAAGCCTTCTGCAATACCAGGTGCTGAGTCGTCGACTTTAACGCAATGTGCGACATTGCTGATCCCCAATACATTTACATTTTCAAGGGCCATCCAAGGACCAGGGCGAGATCCCGCTGATAATTCATCGCTGCCCACGCTGTGATCGGGTTTATAACCATATTCAGCCGCCGCAACTTCTAATATATCCATAACTTGGCGAGGATAACCTGAGCAACTGCCTATTTTCAAACCTTGTTGCTTTAAGCGATTTAACACCGGTAATACCCCTGCAATTGGCATTGCTCGCTCAGCGACTTTGGCTTTTTGTAATGGCATAAAAGTCTCGTAAATATGATCAATTTGGTCATTACTCATAGGCGCACCAAACTGTGTTTGCCAACGCGCTTTAATATCGGCAAGTGATCCTAATGTTGCGATGTGATCCCATTTACCCATACCCATTGGAATGCGCGCTTCTTGTAAACTGATTTCGAAATTAAACGCGGTTTTAAATGCTTCAACAAAAATGGTGGTTGGAGCAACTGAGCCATGATCAACAACCGTGCCGGCCCAATCTAAAATGAGTGCTTCTAACTTTGTCATAATGTTCCTTAAATATTTATAGAGGCCAATGTTGGCGCAGGTGTTTTTTGTGTAGATAAACGAATTGAAAAGTAACTTAACGAGCACAGAACTAAAAACCCAGCCACAGTGCCGACCCAATAACTGGCCGTAATAAAGAAGTTCAGCCAACTGATTTCAGGCATTACAAAGGTGCGATAGAGTAAAATGCCCACAGAGCCTAAATAGCCAGCAGAGTCGGCTAGATATATTAAAAACCCTGCGTTAGCTGTTGAACCAACGGCCGAAATCATTCGATCAAATAAGAAGCAGTTATAGGGAATGTAGCTAATATAAAGGCCTGCACCGAGTAACACCATCCAGGCTTTGGCGCTAAGTAATTGACTTTCAAAAGCCAAAGTGCTGCTTATAAGTAAGCAAGCGCCAAATAATATAAATGCATGATTAACGTAAAATGCGGTTTTATTATTTTTCACCAGTACCATTGCGCCCAAAGCGATTAGTACGATGAGTGCCATACGGATCCCCGCATAAGCAAAAATAGCAGGCTCTTGCCCGTACCCCAGTGCTTGCCATATTTCTGCTGCAAAGTTGTCACGAAAATCACGAAAGCCTGTAAAGAGTAAAAAGCTCAATATCAAAGCGCTGATACCAAACCAATAACGTTTAAAAAACTGCCAGCGTGCTTTGGCATCCATAGGTAAGCGCTGTTGACGGGCTTGCTGATCTGCCAAGGTTGGATCAGGTAATAATGTTAAACATTTAACACTCAGTAATAGTATCGGCAAAAAAAGCGCGCCGGTTGCAGCAGGCATCCACAGTTCAGGCACATTTAAAGTGTCAATTAGCCATTTACCAACACTTCTGACTAAACCAGAGGCGAGAATAAAGGTAACACTGAGCACCGCACCAAGAATTTCAGAGGTGCGTCTGCCTTCTAAAAAGCTAAACACTATTCCCCAAATCATGCCAAGCGATAAACCGTTAAAAAACAGCCAGACAATATTAAAACCAACCGGTGTGATGGCAAATAAAATCAGCGATAATTCGGCACCCGCGATCATGGCAATGATCGCTAGACCGCGTTGTTGGTGACGCATTTCTGCAATGACCTTAACGCCTATAAACTTAGCGCATAGATAGCCTAAAACTTGTGAAAGAATTAAAGCTATTTTAAAGCTGACTTGCCAGCTAGGATCGTCAAACTCGGTGTAACTATTTACAGTAAAGGGCTTTCGAAAAGCGTACATACAAAAGTAAGTCATAAACGCAGAGCTGGCGGCGAATAAAACAAAGCCAATACCGTGAGCACGTTTTAGCCATTGTGGTTGAGTAAACATAAAGCAGTCCTTTGCGGAGCATAGCCCCGCACAACATAAAAGTGATCAGAATTGGTAATTAATGCCAATCATGCCACGCACACCGTAATATTCGACTTGCAAAGGGCGACTCTCATCGCCTAAGTAATATTTAAGTGGCTCGTTAGTTAGATTGTTTAACTCTAAATAGACTAATGCATTATCGTTAAGCTGATATGACGTAGTAAAATCAACACTGGTGTTATCGCCATAATAGCTATCAGACTGTGAGTTGCTGCCATGCTCTTCGATATATTCGCCTTTATAGTTAAGCGCAATACGCGCAGCAAAAAATGAATCATCGTAGTACAAGGTAAAGTTATATAAGTTATCGGCTTGGCGTGAAATTGCGACCTTGTCGGCTCTGCCTGGGATGCTCATTTGTGAATCCATAAATGTAGCATTGACCATAACGCCCACACTTTCCAAAGCAGGATTAATAAAGGCTAAGTCACGATTAAAAGCCATTTCAACTCCAGCAAGCCATGCACTATCCCCATTTTCTGGGCGAATAATATTGACGCTACTTTTGTTGCCAAACTTACCCATTGAGCTACTTTGAAAAATAGGGTCGCTGATATCTTTGTAGAACACCCCTGCAGAAATTAAACCGACTCTTTCAAAAAAGTACTCAGCCATAAAGTCGAGATTATTTGAATAAGTAGGATCAAGCTCTGGATTACCAGTAACAAGTTCGTTTTCTGCTTCTAAATAAGTTGCGCCAGGGGTAAGGGAGCCAAAATCAGGACGAGAAAATGAGCGAGTTAACGCTAAGCGATAGTTTGTTTGCTCATCAAAATGATAGGTAAGGTGCAATGCTGGTAACACAGAGAGATAATCGTTACTTGCGCTGCTAGGGATGACTTTATCCTCGTCGGCTAAATACAGGTAACCGTCAACTTTCGTATCGGTTTGTGTTAACCGTAATCCACCTAACATTTCCCACTGGCTATTAAAGGTATAAGTTGCCATTGCGTATAACGATGCGTGCTGTTCACTCACATCAAAATTACGACCAAGTGCACCGCCATTTTCGATTAAAGCAGACTCACTCTTATCGAGTACAAATTTTTCTTTATTTTTATTCCAAAATTGTGCCAAAGCATCAGTTGCGGCAACCTGCGAAAATTGACTTTGATAGTCAACATTTAGCTCATTTAAGTAGTCATTTCTGCCTGGTTGGTCTGACAAACTAAAGTCACTTAACGTAGGTGCTACGCCATACTGAGCTTCATCCCATGCGTAAAACTCATCACTAAAACGCGCTACGCGTTCTTTATCACGATATTTAGCACCTACTTTTAATATTAAATCGCTGTCTAGTTGCCATTCAAAATCTGTGCTGGCGACAATTTTATCTTTTTCGTTAACGAATACTTTATAAAGCTCTACCCAAGAGAGCTTTGCTTTACTGGGATCGAATGAAAACCCATTGGGTAAGTGATTACTGATTGCATTCCAAGGATCGCTGCCGTTATCAACCGTGTTATAGGCATAATTTTTACCCGTTCCACGGTCTTCTAGACCTTGATAGCCGACATCTTTTTGATCAAATCGCACGACAAAATAGCTGTTGTCATCGGTATTAGGTGTATCACCATAACGAAACTCGTTTTCGTAACTAGAGAGTTTCCATGAGAGGGTTTTGTCGTAACCGAAGTAGTGCTCACCGGCAATCTCGAAACCGGTCATTTCAGTGATTAATTCATTTCGAATATGTTGTACTTCTGCGCGATTTTTATCAAAGCGCATGCGGTGTTTGTAATGCGTTTCATCATCTATTAGTGTGCCATACATAGCTGTAGCACTTAAAGTTCCCTGCTCTAACTGATATTCAATAGCACCATTTAGGCCATAGGTTTCGCGTGTACCCGTGTAATCACGTAGTTCTAATCGATAAATACCTAAGCCGTCATTACCGCGACGAGGTTCATAGTTATCAGTAGCCCAATCTCGTTGCCAAGCGGTCGCATTAATTAAGAACCCTAACTTGTCATCAAGCAGTCTGTCTCCGTAAAGTACATTAGCTGAGTAATTTGTACCATCAGCTAACTCATTTTGGCCAATAGCAAGATTGGTATTAAATACAAAATCATCGGGTGCTTTTTTGGTTACAAAGTTTACGTTGCCGCCAATCGCATCGCCTTCAATATCAGGTGTAAGTGCTTTAGATACCTCAACAAATTCAATCAGTTCACTGGGGAAAAAGTCAAATGCAGTGGCGCGGCTGGTGGTTTCTTCCTCGGCGGTAGGTAAACGATCGCCATTTATACTTGCAGAGCTCCACTGTGCTGGTAAACCGCGAACGGCAACAAAGCGACCTTCGCCTTGATCTCGCTCAATTGAGACACCAGGGATACGTTGCACTGCCTCAGCAGCATTTCTGTCGGGGAGTTTACCAATGCCATCTGCAGAGATTATATTTTTAATGCTTTTAGCATTTTTTTGGTTATTTGCAGCGGCCATTTCACCACGTTGAATTTGTCCTACGGCAATAATTTCTTCAATAGCATTGTCGTTTGTTACTGCAAAGAGAGTGATTGGTTTTAGTTTTTTTACCTCATCTTCTGCAATATTTATATCAATTAAATAAGGTTGATACCCTAAGTAAGATACTTTCAATTGATAGCTACCCGCATCAAGCTTAGGTAGTTCAAATTGGCCTTGATAGTTGGTAACCGTACTTTTATCAGTGCCTACAATACTAATTAACGCACCTGATAAATGTGTTTTATTATCTTTTACCGTACCTACAAATGTTGCGTTTTGAGCTATGGCATTACAAGTGATGAATAACGGGCTGGTACACAGTAATACTGCCGTTGCTATTGCGTGTCGTTTTATCATTAAATGAACCTCATGTTTTCTGGTCTAGTCCAGATTGGTGAGGTTAATAATAGAACGCTATTTTTACAAAGATGTGACGAAAAAAATTTAAATCAAAAAAAATGAAGAAAAATAGTATTTAATCTGAATTCTGGTTAAGAGATTTACTAACATATTGAATCATGGTGATATTTAAATTTATTTTCTCTAGCCAGAGATTTTCAGTGAAAACAAGGCGAATTTACACGTCAATAGCGGGCCTATTGCAAGAAAATTCATCACTGTTAGCGCTCAAAATAGCTGATAGAGATTG
>NZ_PNDU01000093.1:0-23949 GCF_005886635.1 Pseudoalteromonas sp. S558
GATCTATTATAGCGATAAGAAAATAGCGCAATAACAAGGCTAAAATTATGATACATAGTTGTTCTATATCAATAATTTTTAACGTCGTTAGTGAGTTATTTAATACGCTAGAATGATCATGTTTTTAATAAAATTGGTATTATACCCATAACTCTGAAATGGGCGTGTCTACACGATAATGGTGACTCAGTTGCGCTTGTAAAAGCTCAGCTGTAGCAAGTGCATCCGTAAGCGCATTATGATTGTGATAAGCCGGTAGAGAATAACGCTCACGACAATCTGTTAATCTGAGCGAGCCTAGCTTGGTATTAAACAAGCGACCTAATAACCCTTGCCTTGCTTTTAGTGCTCTTTTTTCTATTTCCATTGTATCTACCAGTGCAAACTCAATCCCTTCTTTAAGTCTGAGCAATAACGCATTATTTAAAAAGTGGCGCTCTATTGCAGCGTAATGCACCACGACAACTTTCCCACTCAGCGCTTCAAGTAAAGGCTCAATAATTCGATTAAAGTCAGGGGCGTCGTCGACCTCAGAGTGCGTTATGCCATGGATTAAGATCGACTCTTCATGCAGGTTACGCCTAGGTTGAACAACCCAGTGTCGGCTATGTTTACAATAGATACGCTTTAAATTAAACGGCACGAGCCCAACACTTACTATATCGTCGTTTTGGCTATTTAAACCTGTGGTTTCAAAGTCCATTGCTACAAAAGGTACATCTTTTACAGCAGCTTTATCTTGATTATAAGCACCAGCATAAAAGTGTTTTAAAAGTTTATTTTCGGTACTATTGGCAAGATCGTTATATCTAGCTTGCCAATCAAATGCTTTATAATTACGCGGATTCATAGGCTACTTCACACCAGAGTTTGCTGTGTAGCTAAATTTTAAATAACTTTGTGCTTTTTCTAAAATTGCAAATGCCTCTTTTAGGTTTCGCTGTTCGAACGGAGAAAGTAAATGCGGATCTAAGTCATTATCAGGCTCTTCGCCTTTTTCTATTTGCCACGCTTGATGGCGTATTCTCATCATGGCAATGTACTCAAGTGCATCACGTAAATCTTGCGCTTTACCCTGCGGTAAAAGTTTCGCTTCAATAATGTCTTCTAATCGCTCAAACGAGTTTTGTTTACGCGATCCAACAGCTAATGCGTGCACGCGTATAACATCAGAAAGTGGTGCAGTCCCTCTGCGTTTTAAGTTCATTGAACGCTTATGTTGGCCATTATGCTCCATAACAAAGCCTTTAAAAAAGCCAAGTGGAGGTGTTCTGTTGCGTGCATTTGCTGCCATATTTGCTAAAAACACACGATTTACTTTGCTTTGTTTTGCTATAAATATTTTAAGCTCGTCGGCCCATTTAGTTTTCCCCCATACACCGTCTAAATCAAAAAATATTGAGCTGTTAAGCAAGGCTTGTGGCTTTGGCTGGGCTATCCAATCAGCAAATTGATCAAACCATTGTGAGCGAGTTTTACGCCATTTTTTAAACGACGCCATAATTTCTCCATCACAGTAGGTGTAACCACACTGCGCTAAGCCATCACAGACAAAATCGGCAATATTTTGAAAATACGCGTTATGTTTTTCATCGTCGTAACTATCATCTAAAATAAGCGCGTTGTCTTGATCGGTTACAATAAGTTGCTCGTCGCGAGCCATTGAGCCCAGAGCAATAAAACAATAAGGCACAGGAGGCGGGCCAAACTTTTCTTCAGCTAATGCAAGTAATCTTTGTTTAAATGTACGTCCTATAACAGCCATAGCGGTACCAATCATGTGTGAATTGGCATCTTCGTTAACCATACGTACAAATACATTGGGCAATTGGCGTGCATAATGTGCTAAATCCTCAATTGTTTGTTGAGCAAGTATGCCGCGTACAAGTAATAAGCTGCTTTGCGATTCGTAACGTAAAATATCAGAGAGGGAGATAACCCCTATTGGGCGTCTTTTTTGTACTACTGGTAAATGGTGTAAGTTGTCTCTTAGCATGGCCAGTACGGCTTCGAAAATATAGTCATTAGCATCTAAAAGCACTAAGTTAGTTGACATAATCTCTTTTGCTTGTGTGTTAAAAGCAAGTCCTTTAGCCACTACTTTGGAGCGTAAATCCCTATCGGTTATTATACCAACGACTTGTCCATCGTCTTCTTCTGGGTCATCATTTATTGGTTTATTTACATCGGTTACCAACACTGACGATACCGCCTCTTCGGTCATTAATTTAGCGATGTCTTGTACTGTTGAAGTTGCATCTACGGTGACTACATCTCTGTGAATTAATGATTTCACCTTCGCGGTTGTCAGGTCATTGCCATCGGCTTGCTCGACAATAGCTTGATGTAAACGCACGTTACCGTCAGTTTCAAAGTAATCAGCAAACGCATCAAACTCATCACAGTAGCGATTAAACAGCTCAACATTTATGCAGTAAACTAACGTATCTTCAAGAGCAGTTGCAGGAAAACGCACCTTACGGTTCATCAACAAACCCATTTGCCCAAATATACCCGCTGTAGCCAAACGATTGTAAAGCTCGCCATTTCGACGATACATTTCTACAGAGCCACTTCTAATTACGTACAAATCAGCTATGTCTTGGCCAAAACTCAAGATATCTGTTTTTGCTCTAAAATAAGCAACTTCTACTTGTTGAGCTAACTCATTAAGCGCTTTTTGAGGTAAGTCATCAAAAGGAGGGTGTTGTGATAAAAATTGTGCGATTTCAACTTGTTCTGCTTGCATAAATCCCTTCCTGTACGCGCATTAAAATGACTAAATCTGTCTTGCAGATTAACATCATCATTAAGATGTTAAAACAATTACTGCACAATTTTGGGCACAAAAAAAGAGCCTAAATAGACTCTTTAAATGTAATACTTATTGTAAAAATTTATTTACCGCGCTGAGCGTCTTTTTGGGCTTTTTTGGCTTCTTTACGTTGCTGTAAAACAGCTTGTGCCTCATTACCAATATGGCCTTCACCACGCGCTTGCGCTAATTCTATTTGCTTTTGGCGCTCCGCAAAACGTGCGCGTTGCTCGTCTGTCACTTCTTCAATGCAATGATGACAAGAGACGCCTTCCATGTATTCAGGCTTTAATTTTTCGTCTTCTGTAATGGGCATACGGCACGCATGGCATTGATCATAAGAGCCTTTTTGTAAGTCGTGATCAACCGCAACGCGGTTATCAAATACAAAACATTCGCCTTCCCACATGGTTTCTTCTTTTGGCACTTCTTCTAGATATTTTAAAATACCGCCTTCAAGGTGATAAACTTCATCAAAGCCTTGCTCTTTCATGTAGGCTGTCGATTTTTCGCAGCGGATACCCCCCGTACAAAACATCGCTACTTTTTTATGTTTTTGTGGATCTAAGTTTTCTTTAGCCCACTGTGGAAATTCGCGAAAAGTTTTAGTATTTGGATCAACTGCATTTTGAAATGTACCAATTTCAATTTCGTAATCATTACGTGTATCAATCAAAATAACTTCAGGATCAGATATAAGTGCATTCCACTCATTTGGCTTTACATAGCTACCCACAACTTTTAGCGGATCTACGCCTTCAACGCCCATCGTTACAATTTCTTTTTTTAGCTTTACTTTAGTGCGGTAAAACGGGCATTCATCATCGTAAGATTCTTTTGTCACGATGTTTTTTAAATTTGGTTGTTTATCAAGCCATATTAATAAGTTGTCTATCCCTTCACGTTTTGCAGAAACAGTGCCGTTTATACCTTCGGCAGCGAGTAGTAAAGTACCGCGTACTTCATTCGCTTCCATTACTTCAAGCAATGGCTTACGGATAGCTTCAAATTCAGGTAACCCAACAAATTTATACAGCGCGCACACAACAAAGTGATCGCCCGTTACATTATCTTTATGAACAACAGTCATTATATTTCCTATTTTGCCTTGTTAGCCAGTATTGGCGTTTACCGAATCGTAAATCCGGCGCATATGGGGCGCGTATTTTACGCTTTTTTGGATTAATTGCAAAAAATGCTGCTATAGAATGGTTTTTACTGTTAGCACCGCACCTCAGTAAGCTATAATGCGCCAATAAATTTAAAGACTTAATTGCTCATTTTGGAGAAACACACATTGCAGTTTACTGATCTTGGGATTGATACACGCCTTGAAACACAATTAGCACATCAAGGGATCACCCAGCCCACCGATATTCAAGCGCATGCAGTGCCTACCGCACTTGCAGGGCATGACATTTTCGCTCAGTCTAAAACTGGGTCGGGCAAAACCTTAGCGTTTTTACTACCTGCAGTACAACGGGTGATGAAACAAAAGGCACTCAGTAAACGCGATCCTCGTGTACTTATTGTTGCGCCTACACGAGAGCTTGCAACACAAGTGTTCACACAACTTCGCTTATTAATTGCAGGCACAGCGATTAAAGCGGTGAAAATACTTGGCGGAGAAAACTTTAATGATCAAGTTAAAGCACTGCGAAACGATCCACAATTTGTAGTCGCAACTCCAGGTCGTTTAGCGGATCACATTACACAACGCTCATTACAATTAAGCGGACTTGAATTACTTATTTTCGATGAAGCCGATCGTATTTTAGATTTAGGCTTTACCGAACAGTTAAAAATGATTAACGAGCAAGCGAATCACCGTTTACGTCAAACATTACTGTTTTCTGCAACGCTGGATCACGCGCAAGTAGATGCTCTATCTCGTAATTTATTAAAAAAACCAAAGCAAATTACGCTAAGTGCAGCGAATGAGCAGCACAGTGATATCACACAAACACTCTATTTAGCGGATCATCTAGATCACAAAGAGGCATTATTAGAACATTTTTTAAATCAAGATGATGTTGGTCAATGTATTATCTTTACAGCAACGCGCGCTGATACAAGCCGTTTAAGTGAAGCACTTAATGCTAAAGGATTTAAGTCGGTAGCACTTGCTGGTGATTTAACACAAAATAAACGCCTAGATATTATGGACTCGTTTAGTCGTGAGAATTTTAAAATATTGATCACAACGGATGTTGCCTCACGTGGTTTAGATTTGCTCAGCGTAACGCATGTAATTAACTTTGATTTACCAAAACATGCTGAAGAATATGTGCATCGCATTGGACGTACTGGGCGTGCAGGTTTTAAAGGAAGTGCGCTTTCGCTGGTAGGCCCTAAAGATTGGGCTAGCTATTTAGCCATAAAAGCATTTTTAAATGATGAGTTAAATTTTGCCAGCATTGATGGTTTAAAGGCAAAATTTAAAGGGATAAAAGAGAAAAAACCTGAATCTGTATTGAAAAAAGAAAAAACAGTTGTTGCTAAAAAGCCACTATTTAAACGAAAAGCAAAACCTAAAAAACCATCAGCCCCAATTAAAGCACCCATGAATATTGATGGCGATACACCGATGCGCCGTAAAAAAAAGCCTGAGCAGGAATAATTATGAGTTACCTAGGAACAACACAAACCTTATTTGTAAAAGAAGTAAGCAATGAAGGTGCTTACCTTGATGGCCATGATTTAGGTGAAGTATTTTTACCAAAACAAGAAATAAAACATGAGCTTGAAGCTGGCGATAGTATTAGTGTATTTATCTTTTTAGACAATGCTAACTTAGCCACAGCGACAATTAAAAAGCCTCATGCACAAGTAGGTGAATACGCCCTACTACGCGTTAAAGAAATAAACAGTATTGGGGCATTTTTAGATTGGGGGCTTGAAAAAGATGTACTAACCCCGTTTAACGAACAAAAGCCACGCATGCAAGAAGGTCATTCATATTTAGTTCGTTTGTACCTTGATAATGCAAGCCAACGTATTTGTGCATCAAACAATTTTAATCGTTTCCTATCTAAAGATGAGCCGCAATATACACACTTACAAGAAGTGGATTTAATTGTTGCTGGCAAAACAGATATTGGCTATAAGGTATTAATTGAAGAATCGCACTTCGGTGTTGTATTTTACAATATGGTATTTAAAAGCTTATTTGTGGGCCAAAAGCTTAAAGGTTTCATTCAAAAAGTACGTGACGACGGAAAAATTGATGTCGTACTAGAAAAGCCTGGTATGGGAAAAGTAAGCGATCTTGGTGAAACTATTATGCAAAAGCTTAAGAATGAAGGGGGTGTGATCCCACTCGGCGATAAGTCTGATCCTGAAGCAATAAAAAAGATGTTTTCTACCAGTAAGGCTAACTACAAAAAAGCAATTGGTGGACTATTCAAGCAAGAATTAATAGATATTGAAGCAAAGTCAATTCGTTTGAAGTAATTTTTTACTGATAGAAGTTGAGTGGCCAACCACTCAACTTCTATCTTCACTCAATAATAAACTGCCTACTATTAAATTATTCTTTTACTTAGCCCATAATATATTTATACGGTAAGGTGCATTGCGTATATTGCTTTGAATAATCAATAACCTCTTCTTTAGTTTTTAAGTTCAAAGGTGCTAGACGAAAAATCCTACTTTCACAATCAGACTTCCTATCATCATGATTATTAACACATTCACGAGCACTAATATCTTGAGAACTAAGGACATCTTCGTTTTTATAGCACAAGTGGTGTGCATAATCTGCCATAGTCTGTTTGAAATCAAAAATATTAACGGGGTAGCTCGCGATAACATCAGCAACTGTTAAAGCCTCAGAATCTATCTTCCCTGATAAATAATATTTGTTTACTGAGAAAGCCGCAACAGCAAAAATAACCACATAGAATAACAATTTCAAGACAAACCCTCACTACATATAAACAATATTTTGTAATATTAGAACCACATATAGTAAGGATTTTAGCATCAATCAACTATTTTTGTTAATTTAATTAATCGAGCGATTAACATCATTAAGCACTTTTATAGGATCATTCGATTTTGTTATAGGTCGTCCAATAACAAGGTAATCACTTCCAGCATCAATCGCTTGTTTTGGTGTCATGATACGTTTTTGATCTCCTGCATCACTACCTTCCGGGCGAATACCTGGCGTAACCAATTTAAATTTATCACCAAGTTCAACTTTAAGTACTTTCGCCTCTTGTGCTGAACAGACTATGCCATCAAGTCCAGCTTCTTTTGCAAGCCGAGCTAAGTAAATGACTTGTTCCTGCGGGGATTTTTCAATTCCTAAACGTTTGAGTTCTTTTTCGTCCATGCTTGTTAAAACAGTGACAGCAATAAGTAAAGGCGCTTTATCACCAAACTGCTCTAAAGCAAGTTTAGCTTTATGCATCATTTCAAAACCACCTGATGCATGTACATTAACCATCCATACCCCCATTTTTGCTGCTGCAGTGACAGCTTTAGCTACAGTATTAGGAATGTCATGAAATTTTAAATCTAGAAACACATCAAAACCTAAATCAATTAATTCTTTAACAAAAGCAGGACCGAAATAGGTAAACATCTCTTTACCGACTTTAAGACGGCAAGTATCAGGAGAAAGTTGTTTAACAAAATTTAGGGCAATTTGCTGATCATCGTAATCTAATGCAATGAGAATTTTTTTTGAATGTTCGAAAGACATAACTATCCTAATGTATGGCAATAAAGTAATTATATAAATAGATCTAATAAAATAGTTTTAGCGGGTAATTTTGGGTGTCGATAAAGTAAATTTATACAAGCTTACTTTATAAAAATTAAAATCAGTAAACACATGGCTTAATTTGCTAAAATACTCATCTTTTAAATCCGTTATTAAGGGGGTTATTAAAATCCATCTAACCCTCTGCTTGGAACAATGGTTTCCCAATGTTTACAAGAAGGGCAATTCCAATAAATTGTATAGCTAGTAAAGCCGCAATGCTGACATTGAAAATCAGGTTTAGTCGCAATATATGAGGTAACAAGTTTATCAATCTGCTCTAAAACTTCTTTCGTGTTTTTATTTTGATCAGCCATCAATTGTAGCAAAAAACTAAAACCGCGAATTGTTGGTTGTCGTTTTAAACTATCAGTTAAAAACTCAAATGCTTGCTCTGTGAAACCTTGTTCTAATAAAGCCTGACAATGTTTTATTTTTATTAATACGCCGCCTTTTTCTAATAAGTCATTTACTAGCTCATGAAATTGGTGCGTTAGATTTAGTTGTTTGTAACTGTGTGCGAGTCTATCAATAAATAGCGGGGCAAATAACGTAAATTGAGTCACGAGTTCTCGCCAATAATAAATGGCTTTAACGTAATCCTCATTTGTATAAGCAGATAAACCTAATTCGTAAAGAGGACGAACAGCTTTATAATTTAAACTAATCGCTTTTCTCATTAATTGTGGGGTATTATCAGCTAAGGCTGTTTCACAATAAAAATTTGCAATCGCTTTAAATTGTTGTTCTTTTGAAAATAATTCGCTGTGGGCCTCAAACATGTTGATGCCTTTTTCCCATTCACGGGTTTGTGAATATAAAGTAATAATAGGTTCGAGAGCTTCAACATGCCCTGCTTTTACTAACCAAACTAGATGCTTCTCTGCACTGTCAAGCAAGCCTGCCATAATATAATCTTCGGCGAGCTCTAATCTGCTTGTAGCTGCTTGTTGTTCATTTAAGCTTGGATGTTTTAGAAGAAGTTCATGAATTTTTATCGCTCGGTCTAACTCACCTCGACGACGAAACATGGTGGCAAGCGTAGAATAATGTTCAACTGAATCAGCAGAAACTTCGAGTAGATTAATTAGGTGCTCTAACCCTTGATCTTCTTCTCTATCAAGTAAAAATTTTAAACCTTTACTATACTCAGAAGTGATCTGACGGTTAAGTTGATGAGCTTGGTTTTTAGCGCTATTTTTACCCATCACCCAGCCGTAACCGGCTGCTACAGGTAATAATAAAAACAAAAGCTCAATCATGATTAGGTGTCTTTATTAGCAGCAAGCTTTTTTTTATCTTTTTCAGGCGCTAATTGTTTTTTTAACCGATAATTTTGCCATTTTAACTGTGAGAACAATTTAAAACTAATAAAACAACCGATTACAACACCTAACAAAAAGCAGATACTTATGATTACAGCTAAAGGTAATGTATTACTGGCAATTATATAATTAATTTGTACTAACTGTGGATTTTGAGAACCCAATACAAAAGCACTAATAAGGCATAGTGCAACCAGAATAATTTTTAATACCTTAAACAAGTAACTACTCCAATAAATTAGTTAACTAGGCAATACTTTCATTTACGCGGTCGCGTAATTCTTTGCCTGGTTTAAAATGAGGAACATACTTACCGTCTAACTCAACTGTATCGCCAGTCTTAGGATTACGACCTGTGCGAGGAGCGCGGAAATGCAAAGAGAAACTACCAAAACCTCTGATCTCTATACGATCTGAAGTAGATAATGAGCCGGCCATTTGTTCAAGAATTTCTTTTACAGCATTCTCAACATCTTTCACTGGAACGTGCGCGTGTTGTTCCGCAAGTGTTTCAATCAATTCTGACTTAGTCATAGCGTTTCCTTAAAAAGAGATATAGGAAGGGCAAAAAATGCCCTTCCAACTAAAAACTAATTATATATTAGTCTTTTTGTGCATTTGCGAAAGCAGCTGCCATTGCGTTTTCAAACACTGGCTCTTCTTTCTTAAGCTTCTCTATTACTTCTTTCTCTTCTGCTTCGAAAAGAGCTTTAACAGATAAACTTAAAGTGCGGTTCTTGCGATCAACACCAACATATTTCACTTCAATTTCGTCGCCAACAGAAACAACAGTAGTTGCATCTTCAACGCGCTCTTGAGCGATATCAGCTACACGAATGTAACCTTCAACGCCTTCGATAAGTTCAACAGTTGCGCCTTTAGCATCAACTTCAGTCACTTTACCCTTAACAATAGCACCTTTTTTGTTTGCATCAAGGTAGTTATTGAATGGGTCAGCTTCGATTTGTTTAACACCTAGAGAGATACGTTCACGCTCTGGGTCAACTTGTAATACGATAGCAGTGATTTCGTCGCCTTTCTTGAATTCACGTACAGCGTCTTCGCCAGGTGTATTCCAAGAAATGTCTGAAAGGTGTACAAGACCGTCAATACCACCGTCAAGACCGATAAAGATACCGAAGTCAGTGATTGATTTGATCTTACCAGTAACTTGATCGCCTTTGTTTTGTAGACGAGCAAATTCCTGCCAAGGATTAGCAATACATTGCTTAAGACCAAGAGAAATACGACGACGTTCTTCGTCAATTTCTAGAACCATAACTTCAACAGTATCACCTAGTGATACAACTTTTGAAGGATGGATGTTCTTGTTAGTCCAATCCATTTCAGAAACGTGTACTAGACCTTCAACGCCTTCTTCGATTTCCACGAAACAGCCGTAATCAGTAAGGTTAGTAACACGACCAGAAAGTTTAGAACCTTCTGGGTAACGACCAGCGATAGCTGCCCATGGATCTTCACCAAGCTGTTTAAGGCCTAGAGATACACGAGTTTTATCTTTGTCGAATTTAAGAACTTTAACTGCGATTTCGTCGCCAACATTAACGATTTCTGAAGGATGCTTAACACGCTTCCACGCCATATCAGTAATGTGTAGTAGACCATCAACACCACCAAGATCAACGAATGCACCGTAGTCAGTAAGGTTCTTAACGATACCTTTAACTTCTTGGCCTTCAACAAGGTTAGCAAGAAGCTCTTCACGTTCTTGTGAGTTTTCAGATTCGATAACTGCACGACGTGAAACAACAACATTGTTACGTTTTTGATCAAGCTTGATTACTTTAAATTCAAGCTCTTTGCCTTCAAGGTGGGTTGTGTCACGTACTGGACGAACATCAACAAGTGAACCAGGTAGGAAAGCACGGATTGAATCAACTTCAACAGTGAAACCGCCTTTAACTTTACCGTTGATAACACCAGTAACAGTCTCTTGCTCTTCACATGCTTTCTCAAGACGGATCCACGCTTCGTGACGCTTCGCTTTCTCACGAGAAAGGATAGTTTCACCGAAACCGTCTTCAATTGCATCTAGTGCAACATCTACTTCGTCGCCTACAGCAACTTCAAGTTCACCAGCAGCATTTTTGAACTGCTCTGCAGGGATAGCACTTTCTGATTTAAGACCAGCATCTACAAGTACAATGTTATTCTCGATAGAGATTACTGTACCTTTAACGATAGAGCCTTGCTCTGCTTCAAAACCCTTTAAGCTTTCTTCAAATAACTGCGCAAAATTTTCTGACATACGAATATACGTCTCATATATTAATACCAATAAGCAACCATGCTGCATGGGGTTGTTAAAATAGCACTGGCATCCTGCTGGTGCATAAAATGTGTTTTAGCTTCGTTTAGGAAGCTTACCTTCAGAGATGGCAATATCTAATAAAGTTATAACTTTATCAAACACTTGCTGAGCATTGAGTTCGCTAGTATCGAGCTCTATGGCATCCTCCGCAGGTACAAGCGGCGCAACCGCACGATTCATATCGCGCTCATCACGATCTTGAATGTCTTGTAATAGACCACTCAGTGTAACATCAAGACCGCGCGTATTCAACTCAACAAAACGTCTGCGCGCACGCTCTTGTGCACTTGCTGTTAAATAAATTTTTAACGGTGCATCTTGAAAAACCACAGTGCCCATATCACGACCATCGGCAATTAAGCCATTTTCACTGCGAAATGCACGCTGGCGGCGCAATAATGCTTCACGAACACGAGGTAACGCAGCTACTTTTGACGCAGCTGACCCGACTTCTTCATTACGAATAGTGGTTGTTACATCTTCGCCTTCTAAAATAACTTTTCCAGCATTAGTTTGGCTATCCACCAAAAACTGTACATCTAAGTTTGCAGCGAGCGGCACAAGTGCCTCTTCATTGTCTAATGCTATTTGATGATGAAGTGCTGCAAGGGATAATACGCGATAAATTGCACCGCTATCCAATACATCCCATCCCAACTTTTCGGCTAACAAGCGACAAACAGTTCCTTTACCTGAACCACTTGGGCCATCAACGGTGATCACGGGCATTAATAACGCCTGCATTTAAACCTCCTGCAATGCACACCTAAATAAACCGCGATATTATACGTCAGTTATTAAAATATATCTGCTATTAGTGTGTAACTTTTTATAAATAGTTATAACAGTCCTATTCACTCACTGATGCTAATACATTGAAAAATGTAGGAAATGTTTTATAGGTACACCTCGGATCATTAATCGTTATAGGCTTTCCACCAACGGCTACCATAGCAAAACACATTGCAATGCGGTGATCATCGTAAGTGTCTATTGCTACATCGTTGAAGTGTTTAGGCGGTGTAATTTCTATAAAGTCGTGTCCCTCTACTACCTCAGCACCAACCTTTCTAAGCTCAGTTGCCATTGCGTGTAGCCTGTCTGTTTCTTTTACACGCCAGTTATAAATATTACGGATAGCAGTTGGACCTTTTGCAAAAAGCGCCACTGTTGCAAGAGTCATAGCAGCATCAGGAATTGCATTGGCGTCAATATCTACGCCTTTTAGCTCGCCTTTACGTACAACAAGTCGCTCATCATACCAATCGATTTTGGCACCGACTTGCTCCATGACTTTAGCAAAACCAATATCCCCTTGGACCGATTTAGCACCTACTCCTTTAATTTCAATTTCGCCACCAGCAATCGCTGCTGCTGCCACGAAATAAGAAGCAGAAGATGCATCGCCTTCAACCATAATACGTTCAAGCGATTGATACTGTTGACCACCTTTAACTTTAAACGTTGCATAATCACTGTGTTCAACATTCACACCAAAACGTGCCATTACATCAAGGGTAATATCAATATAAGGCTTAGAGACTAACGTCCCTTTAATTGTAATTTGTGTATCACCATTAAATAACGGTGCAGCCATTAACAAAGCGGTCAAAAACTGACTTGAAATACTGCCATCAATTTCAACATCACCACCTTTTATTTGACCACCTACAATTTTAAGTGGTGGGTAGTCTTTGTGTTTTGTATAAGTAACATCACCACCAAGCGCTTGTAGAGCATCAACCAAGTGCCCTATCGGACGCTCTTCCATACGTGGCTCGCCAATTAGCTCATACTCACCAGCAACGGCAGCAAGCACAGCGGTTAATGGTCGATAAGCAGTACCTGCATTACCCAAAAACAACGGCTCACTAGGCGTTTTAAGTACACCACCAACGCCTTCAACCGTTGCAACTGTTCGCTCATTGTTTAAAGTAACATTTACACCTAATAACTTTAAAGCGCCCAACATATGACGAATATCATCACTATCGAGCAAATTTTCAACAACGGTTGTACCATTTGCAAGTGCTGCAAGTAACAAAATACGGTTAGATAAACTTTTTGAGCCTGGTAATGTCACGCTGCCGTTTACACGAGAAATAGGGTCTAAACGAAGTTGCTCCATTAACTGTGCTCCTTTGCAAATGCGTCCATAAAACTAACAAGTGCTTGAACACCCTCTAGTGGCATCGCATTATAAATACTCGCGCGCATACCGCCTACAATTCGATGCCCTTCAAGTGCAAGCAAACCCGCATCATTAGATTGAGCTACAAACTTATCATTTAAGCTTTCATCAACAAGCCAAAATGGAACGTTCATACGTGAACGACAATGCTTAGCGACTTTATTTGTATAAAAGCTCGATCCATCAATAAAATCATAAAGTAGCTGCGCTTTAGCTATGTTCTGAACTTCCATGGCTTTTACGCCACCATTTAGCTCTAACCATTCAAATACTTCAGCCGCTAAGTACCACGCAAAGGTGGGAGGTGTATTAAACATGCTGCCTTGTTTTGCTTCTAAGGCGTAATCTAAAATACCGGGTTTAGGAAGACCTTCACGCTCAAGTAATGTTTTACGAACAATAACAATCGAAATGCCCGATGGGCCTATGTTTTTTTGTGCGCCGGCATAAATTAAGTCAAATTTATTTACGTCTATTTCGCGCGATAAAATAGTCGATGACATATCAGCAACAATTGGTGCAGTTGGATGACTCGGCACATCAAAAATCTCTAGGCCATCTACCGTTTCGTTAGGGCAATAGTGAATGTAAGATACATCTTCAGGTAAAACCCAATCAGCAACCTGTTTAATAGAAAAATCACCATTTACATCGTTACGAACATCAATTGAAAGCGTTTTGGTAAACTTGTTAGCTTCATCCGTTGCGCTTTTTGACCACACGCCATTTTCGCAATAAACAGCAGTTTTGCCATCTTGGTGTAAATTTAATGGCACGGCGCTAAACTGGCCACGACCACCACCGTGCATAAATAGCACTTCGTATTCGTCACTAATGTTCATCAAGCGTCTAAGGCTTGCCTCACATTTTGCAGTTAATGCTAAAAACTCTTTGCTGCGATGGCTCATTTCCATTACAGAGACACCTAGGTCTTGCCAATCTAGAAACTCTTTTTGCGCTTTTTTCATAACCGCTTGCGGTAGCATAGCCGGTCCCGCACAAAAATTATATTTACTCATTACCTTTGCCTCATTCCAGTAATTTAACGACTAAGCATGAACCTATAATATCCATCCACTCAATCTCACGATTTTAATGAATAAATATAATTTCATACACTATTAATTTTTTTCAACAACATTAAAAAAAGCGGCCAAGGCCGCTTTTTCAATCTCAATTATTCTGAAGGAGGATTATCATCCGCTACTTCATCAACAACTGTATCTACTGTTTCAACGTCTTCAATATCAACCAAGTCACTTTGAGTAACTTCAATCTCTTCTATACGTTGTAAACCAACTACTTGCTCTTCGTCAATAGTTCTGATCAAAATAACACCTTGGGTGTTACGTCCAACCGTAGAAACTTCATTAACGCGAGTACGTACTAAGGTACCACGATTTGAAATAATCATTATTTCATCGTTGTCATCAACTTGCACAGCACCAACAACAGCACCGTTACGTTCACTCACCTTAATTGATACAACACCTTGTGTTGCACGGCTCTTAGATGGGTAATCTTCAAGTTGTGTACGCTTACCGTAACCATTTTCAGTTACCGTTAAAATAGCACCGTCAGTTTTTGGTACAATCAACGATACTACGCGTTGCTCGTCTGGCATTTTAATACCACGAACACCTGTAGCAGTACGACCCATAGGGCGAACACCTTTGAAACGAATCTCAGGGTTACCTTCTTCATCTAATACTGGGTTACCGTTTTCATCAACAACTGTTGTTTCTTCAGCTTCTTTAAAGCGCACAACTTTACCTGCATCAGTGAACAACATAATTTCGTTGCTACCATCGGTAATATCAACCCCAATCAAGCTATCGCCATCATTTAAGTTAACAGCAATAATACCGCTTGCACGTTGACGACTGTAAGCCGTTAATGGTGTTTTCTTAACTGTACCAAATGCTGTTGCCATAAAGATGTATTTATCTTCTGCGTACTCGCGTACTGGCAATATAGCGGTAATACGTTCATCTGCTTCAAGTGGTAACAAGTTAACAATTGGTTTACCGCGCGCTGCACGACTTGCCAGTGGTAACTGATATACTTTAAGCCAATATAAACGACCGGCTGTAGAGAAGCATAAAATAGTATCGTGCGTATTTGCAACGAGCAGACGTTCAATGAAATCTTCATCTTTCATCTTCGTTGCTGACTTACCTTTACCACCACGACGTTGTGCTTCGTAATCAGACAATGCCTGATATTTCACATAACCTTCGTGAGAAAGTGTGACGACGACGTCTTCTTCCGTAATTAAGTCTTCAAGGCTGATATCGTGAGCTGCGGCATTAATTTCTGTACGACGTTCATCGCCGTATTGTGCTTTAATTTCAACTAACTCATCACGAATAACTTCCATTAAACGCTCTGGTGTTGCCAAAATATATAAAAGCTCAGCAATTAAATCTAATAACGTTTGGTATTCACTTATAATTTTTTCGTGTTCAAGACCTGTAAGCTTATGTAAGCGTAAATCTAAAATAGCTTGGGCTTGTTGCTCAGATATAAAGTACTGACCATCACGAATACCTAAATCGGCAGCAAGCCAATCTGGGCGTGCAACATTATCTTCGCCTGTTTTTTCAAGCATAGATTTAACATTGCCTAATTCCCACGAACGTTCTGTTAGAGCAATTTTAGCTTCTGCAGGTGTAGGTGAGTTACGAATAAGTTCGATAATAGGGTCAATGTTTGCAAGTGCAATCGCTAAGCCTTCTAGCATGTGTGCACGGTCGCGCGCTTTACGTAAATCAAAAACAGTACGGCGAGTTACTACTTCACGACGGTGAATAATAAACTCTTCAAGCATTTCTTTTAGATTAAAACACTTAGGTTGGTTATTAATTAAAGCAACCATGTTCATGCCAAATACAGTTTGTAACTGAGTTTGTGCATATAAGTTATTTAAAATAACTTCGCCTACGTCACCACGTTTGATCTCAATAACGATACGCATACCGTCTTTATCGGATTCATCACGAAGTGCACTAATGCCTTCAATTTTTTTATCTTTAACAAGCTCGGCAATTTTTTCAATTAGACGTGCTTTATTAACTTGATAGGGAATTTCGTGCACTATAATTGTTTCACGACCGGTTTTTTCGTCTGTTTCAATCTCTGCACGTGCACGCATGTACACTTTACCACGGCCAGTTTGGTAGGCTTGCTCTATGCCTTTTTTACCGTTGATAATCGCAGCCGTAGGGAAATCAGGACCAGGAATGTAATCCATTAACTCAGTAATCGTTAAATCAGGATTCAAAATAAGTGCTAAACACCCATTCACAACTTCAGTTAGATTGTGAGGTGGTATATTTGTTGCCATACCCACCGCAATACCTGACGAGCCGTTTACTAATAAGTTAGGAACTTTTGTTGGTAAAACGTCTGGGATTTGCTCTGTGCCATCGTAGTTAGGAACGAAATCAACCGTTTCTTTGTCAAGATCGGCTAATAATTCATGCGACATTTTTGCCATACGTACTTCTGTATAACGCATTGCTGCTGCTGAATCACCATCAACCGAACCGAAGTTACCTTGACCATCGACTAACATGTAACGAAGTGAAAATGGCTGCGCCATACGTACTATCGTGTCATAAACTGCACTATCGCCGTGTGGATGGTACTTACCGATTACGTCACCGACAACACGTGCCGATTTTTTGTAAGGCTTATTCCAATCATTACTAAGCTCGTTCATTGCAAACAAAACGCGGCGGTGAACAGGTTTTAAACCATCACGTACGTCTGGTAATGCACGTCCTACAATTACGCTCATCGCGTAATCTAAGTAGGAGTTTTTTAACTCGTCTTCAATATTGACCGGCTGAATGCCATGGGCGAAATCAGTCATTGATATCACATTCCTTCAGTATTTACTCTCAACAACCCAGTATTAGGCATCAAGAGTATTTGTTATTATTACTAACAGCCATGCTATCACAATTAATTTTAATTTACAGGCGCAAAACTTTGCGATTTATCAATTTTGCCCTATATAATGGCCTCAGATTGACGAGGAAGTATTTTATGACCGAACATCAAAATGTAGATCACGCAGAAATAGCAAAATTTGAAGCCATCGCAGAGCGTTGGTGGGATTTAGAGGGAGAGTTTAAACCTCTTCACGAAATTAACCCGTTACGTTTAGACTTTATAGCGCATAAAACCCAAGGTCTATTTGATAAAGACACACTCGATGTTGGCTGTGGCGGCGGTATTTTAAGCCAAAGTATGGCGCGTATGGGTGCAAAAGTAACGGGTATCGATATGGGCCAAGAGCCCTTGACTGTTGCTAAATTGCATAGTCTAGAAACCGGTGTAAATGTAGAATACATTAAAGTGCCTGCAGAAGAGTTTGCAACACAGCACCCAGAGCGCTTTGATGTGATCACCTGCATGGAAATGCTAGAGCACGTTCCCGACCCAGCATCTATCATTCATGCCGTAGCAGCACTTGCAAAACCTGGCGCAGATGTGTTTTTTTCAACTTTGAACAAAACACCTAAGGCCTACTTATATGCCATTGTTGGCGCCGAAAAACTGCTGAAAATGGTGCCTGAGGGTACACATGACCATAAAAAGTTTATAAAACCTGCGCAACTGATTGCATGGGCTGAGCAAGCGGGTTTAAAAGTACGTGCAAGTGCGGGGTTATCATATAATCCATTATCAAAACAATATACGCTTAACACAGATGTAAGCGTAAATTACATTCTGCATTTTGAGAAGTTAGCCTAATGGCGAACTCTCATTCACCTCATATAGAGTACGACGCATTTTTATTTGATTTAGATGGCACCCTACTAGATACCGCCGACGACTTAGGTGCCGCGCTAAATGCGGTACTTCGCGCACAACAAATAGATGAAGTAACAAGCGATGTATACCGTCTCGCAGCCTCTAATGGAGCGGGTGCACTGTTAGCAGCCGGCTTTAAAGATAAATGGCCTGAGCAGCCACAGGCAGAACTCATACAACAATTGCTTGATGAATACGCGACTAACATAGCAAAACACACCACGTGTTTTAAAGGCGTAGAATCTTTACTTATCGCGCTTGATCAAAAAAAGATCAAATGGGGGATCATGACTAACAAACCTGGATTTTTAACCGATCCTTTGGTGGCAGCAATCCCCGCTTTAAAAAACGCCAGCGTAGTCATAAGTGGCGATACCTTGGCGGAGGCCAAACCATCACCACTACCACTACTACATTGTGCAAAGCTTATTGCAGTAAAACCAAACCGTTGCTTATACATTGGTGATGCACAGCGTGATATACAGGCAGGTAAAGCTGCAGGTATGCACACCGCCACGGCACTTTGGGGTTACATACCCAACAATGAAGAAGCATTAAGCTGGAAAGCTGATTTTAACTGGCAAAGTCCAATTGATGGTTTTAACCATATATAGTGCCATGTTAATTTATAAACACTATATATTGTGATTTAGTCAGTTTTTAGTCAAAGTCTGCTGATAAAAAACTCAGTTACAATTTATTTTTTAAAAGCGCAAATTTAGTAGATCATTAGTTGATTTTTAGAAATTTCAACTTCACCTAATGATCAAAGGTTAATGCTTACTAACACAAGTGTGTTATCCCAAAGTTATCCACAAATAGGGGCAATTATGTCCCTTGCAAAACGACTCAGACCACACTATCTTGTGATCTCTAAATTGAATAACACCAGATATTGTGGCCAAATGTTATTCAATTAAATTCATCAATTTGATGAAACTTATAATAAATGAGTGCTCCTGCTGTAATTTAAGGAGTACAACATTGGTCAAAATACTAAATCCCCAAGGAATACAGGCAAAGCTATGAACCAACTGTTATCTGTAAGCAAACGTGACGGCCGTAAAGAGCCACTTGATCTTGATAAGATCCATCGCGTTATTGAATGGGCCGCCGAAGGTTTAAATAACGTCTCGGTTTCACAAGTTGAATTAAAATCTCACATTCAATTTTACGATGGTATCCGCACTAAAGACATCCACGAAACCATTATTAAAGCTGCCGCAGATCAGATTTCAAAAGAATCGCCAGATTATCAGTACCTATCAGCGCGTTTAGCTGTATTTCATTTACGTAAAAAAGCGTATGGCCAATTTGAGCCACCGCGTTTATTTGATCACGTCACTAAAATGGTTGGCGATAAGCGCTACGATGCACATTTACTTGCTGATTACACAGAGCAAGAATTTGATGAACTAGATGAATACCTTGATCACTCACGCGATCTAAACTTTAGTTACGCGGCTGTTAAGCAACTTGAAGGTAAATACCTCGTTCAAAACCGTGTAACGGGCGAGATATACGAAAGCGCGCAATTTTTATATATTTTAGTCGCCGCAAGTCTATTTGCAGACTACCCACGTGAAACACGCGTTTCGTACATTAAGCGTTTTTACGATGCCGTATCGTTGTTCAAAATTTCATTACCCACGCCTATTATGGCAGGTGTACGTACTCCTACTCGTCAGTTTAGCTCATGTGTATTAATAGAGTGTGGTGATAGCCTTGATTCAATCAATGCAACATCCTCTGCCATTGTTAAGTACGTATCACAACGTGCAGGTATTGGTATAAATGCAGGTCGAATTCGTGCGCTAGGTAGCCATATTCGCAATGGTGAAGCGTATCACACTGGCTGTATTCCTTTTTATAAGCACTTTCAAACGGCTGTTAAAAGCTGTTCGCAAGGTGGTGTACGTGGAGGCGCTGCAACATTATTCTACCCGCTTTGGCACTTAGAAGTAGAAAACCTACTGGTCCTTAAAAATAACCGTGGTGTAGATGACAACCGTGTTCGTCACCTAGATTACGGCGTACAATTTAATAAATTAATGTATTCTCGTTTAATTAAAGACGATTACATTACGTTATTTAGCCCATCAGATGTGCCAGGCCTTTATGATGCATTTTTTGAAGACCAAGCAGAATTTGATGCGCTTTACGTCAAGTACGAACAAGACGAGTCTATTCGTAAAAAACGTATCAAAGCCATTGAGCTTTTCTCTATGTTTGCCCAAGAGCGTGCAAGTACAGGCCGTATTTACTTACAAAATGTGGATCACTGTAATACACACAGCCCGTTCATTGCTAAAGTTGCGCCTATTCGCCAATCTAACTTATGTTTAGAAATTGCATTACCAACCAAGCCACTTAATAACGTAAATGACGAAGAAGGCGAAATTGCCCTTTGTACACTGTCTGCGTTTAACTTAGGTGCAATAGAATCACTTGATGAGCTTGAAGAGCTAGCTGAGCTTGCGGTGCGTGCCCTTGATAACTTACTTGATTTCCAAGACTACCCAGTACCGGCTGCTAAAAATGCAACTATGGGTCGTCGAACGTTAGGAATAGGTGTCATTAACTACGCATATTACCTAGCTAAAAACGGTAAACGTTATTCTGATGGCAGCGCAAATGCACTGACTCACAAAACATTTGAAGCGATTCAATATTACCTAATGAAGGCATCTAACGAACTTGCTAAAGAGCGTGGTGCATGTCCTAAATTTAACGAAACAACGTACTCACAAGGTATAATGCCAACCGATACGTATAAACGTGATTTAGATAAAATTTGTGATGAGCCACTTCATCTTGATTGGGATACACTACGTGCAAATATTAAAGAGCACGGTATGCGTAACTCAACACTAAGTGCGTTAATGCCATCAGAAACATCGTCGCAAATCTCTAATGCAACAAATGGTATTGAGCCACCACGTGGCCATATTAGCGTTAAAGCAAGTAAAGACGGCATTTTAAAACAAGTGGTACCTGAGTACGAACGTTTAAAAGATAACTACGAATTACTGTGGGATATCCCATCAAACGATGGTTACTTACAACTTGTGGGCATAATGCAAAAATTTGTTGACCAAACAATCTCAGCAAACACAAATTATGATCCAAACAAGTTCGAAGGCGGTAAAGTACCTATGCAAGTCTTATTAAAAGACTTACTAAGCGCGTACAAACTAGGTGTTAAAACCTTGTATTACCACAATACACGCGATGGTGCCTCAGATTCACAAGAAGATACTCCTGACGTGGAAGATGACGATTGTGAAGGCGGCGCGTGTAAAATATAACTGCTGATTTTAATTTTAAGCGGGCATCTAGCCCGCTTTTTCTGATAGTTTTTTGAGTGATAAACATGTCTTATACTACTTTTAGCCGAAACCATAATAACCAAATGCAAGAGCCAATGTTTTTTGGCCAAACTGTAAACGTATCTCGTTACGATCAACAAAAGTACCCTATTTTTGAAAAATTAATCGAGAAGCAACTATCTTTCTTTTGGCGTCCTGAGGAAGTAGATGTAAGTAAAGACCGTTTAGACTTTCAAGCGTTACCCGATCACGAAAAGCATATATTTTTAAGTAACCTAAAATACCAAACTTTGCTTGATAGTGTGCAAGGGCGTTCGCCAAACGTAGCCCTACTGCCTATCGTATCGCTACCAGAGCTTGAAACATGGATAGAAACATGGGCGTTTAGTGAAACAATTCATAGCCGCTCGTACACGCATATTATTCGTAACGTAACGCAAGCGCCTGAACTTATTTTTGATGACATTGTTAGTAACGATAAGATTAGTGAACGTGCCGATGCGGTAACAAAATACTACGATGACTTAATTAACTCTGTATCTCTTTATAATTTATACGGTGAAGGTAAGCACGTTATTAACGGCAAAGCCGTTGTTGTTAACTTGTTCGAACTTAAAAAGAAACTTTACCTTGCAATGATGTCGGTAAATATTCTTGAAGCGATTCGCTTTTATGTCAGCTTTGCATGTTCGTTTGCGTTTGCTGAGCGTGAGCTGATGGAAGGCAACGCTAAAATCATCAAGCTTATTGCGCGCGATGAAGCACTGCACCTTTCGGGCACTCAGCATATTCTAAACATTATGCAAGATGGTAAAGACGACCCAGAAATGGCGATTGTTGCAGCCCAATGCCGCGACGAAGCAATCAAAATGTTTGTAGAAGCCGCAGAGCAAGAGAAAGAATGGGCAGAATACCTATTCAAAGACGGCTCAATGATTGGTTTAAATAAACATATTCTATGTCAGTACGTTGAATACATCACCAATGCGCGTATGACTGCGATTGGTTTACCAGCACAATTTGAAAACAACAGTAACCCTATTCCGTGGATAAACTCATGGCTTGTTTCTGATAACGTTCAGGTTGCACCGCAAGAAGCCGAAATAAGCTCATACCTTGTTGGTCAAATAGACTCTCAAGTTGATGCATCAGAATTTGGTGACTTTGATTTATAATGAGTGACAGTACAACTGCAAGTATAACACTTGCACAAAGCAGCCAGCGTATAGAATTTAATACTGGCTGCCCTTCTCTTTTACACTGCTTAGAATCTAAAAAAATAGACGTTGCATTTCAATGCCGTGAAGGCTATTGCGGTGCGTGCAGGGCTATTTTGGTGTCCGGTAACGTTGAATATAATGAAGAGCCACTAGCGTTTGTCCGCGAAGGCGAGATCCTCCTATGCTGCTGTAAACCCAACGGTAATATAAGCATTAACTTAAAGTAATATCAATTCGCTTAATTAAGTGGTCTACTTTGAGGTAAGGAAGTCATGTCAACAACAAGGCTGAAATTTTAACGCCGTTAGCGTCAGGCTTTATTTCTCTAATTGATTGCGAATTGGTATACGTTAACCAGTACTAAGTGATACCTATCTGCTTAGATATGGGAGTTTAACGTTAAATTGTTCAAATACTCATTCAAAATAATATGAATACCCCCTCCAGAAAAGTTAAATAACCTGAACTCTGGTGAAGATATTTACTAATACATTGAGCCATAATGATATTTAAATTTATTTTTCTCTAGGGCCTTATATGGACTCTCCGTAAATGTCAAAAAGAAAAAGTTAAAATAAATTTAGATGCTAGCTTATATACGGGCTCAAATTGAGGTGCTACCTCTGGCCTCTTATGTATTCGCACCTTCATGACTTTTCTGTTGCGGAGTTTTTCAAGTTAGTTGTCGCATCAAGTTAAATTTTATGCCGCCCGCACTTCTTCTTTTTTCTCCGGATTTAAATTTACTTCATTGATCATTGTCCAATCTCTAGACTTTCCTGACCAACGACTTGGATTCTGTAATTTCGCCATTTCATTTACCTGATGACGTTTCGCTAGTATCGCTTTATCTAACCCTAAATGACGCTGATTTGGCGTGACAAACTTAATACCGCTGTGTAAGTGTTCATCGTTGTACCAATTTACAAACCCGTTACCCATTTCCTTGCGCTCGCGATATCTTCAAAGGCTTTTTCAGGGTATTCCGGGCGATACTTTAACGTCTTGAATAACGATTCAGAATAAGGGTTATCATTACTCACAGACGGTCGGCTAAATGAAGGAACAATACCTAACTCCTGCAATGTCGCTAATAACGTTGCCCCTTTCATTGGACTGCCATTATACTATTGAAATCTTAC
>NZ_PNDU01000094.1:0-5732 GCF_005886635.1 Pseudoalteromonas sp. S558
GCTTTAAATTAACGTAACATGTCATCTGTATAATTAATCTATCTCGAGCAGCTATTTTCAGCGCTAACTGCGTTGAATTTACTTACAATAGGCCCGCTATTGACGCGTAAATTCGCTTTGTTTTCATTGAAAATCTCTGGCTAGAGAATAATAAATTTAAATATCACCATGATTCAATACGTTCGTAAATCTCTTAACCAGAGTTCAGGTTACTTAGATGTGAGTCTCTAAGTATTCTAAATTATATCTTCAGAGCTTTATAATTATTACGGTGAGTCTTTAAAAATTAGTCACACGGTTAATTTCAGCAAGCGAGGTCATACCATCAGCGGCTTTACGAATACCAGATATACGCAAATTATTAAACCCAGCTTTAAGTGATACATCTGCTATTTCTAATGAGTTGCCGCCGCGCATAATAATTTGGGCAATTTCAGGAGTGATTTGCATAACTTCGTAAATACCCACACGACCTTTATAGCCATCAGTGCAGCTATCACACCCTTTCGGTGCATAAAGTGTCATTTCACTTATTTGTTGTGCGCTAAAGCCTTGGCGAGTGAGTTCTTCGCTTGGTAGTATTTCAGGCGTTTTACACTTAGGGCATAAACGACGTGCTAGGCGTTGGGCTATAACTAAGCTGATCGAGCTTGCTACGTTATAAGCTGGCACACCCATATTTAATAAACGGGTGATTGTTTCCGGTGCAGAATTAGTATGTAGGGTTGATAATACTAAGTGGCCGGTTTGTGCCGCTTTAATAGATATTTCGGCGGTTTCTAAATCACGTATTTCACCCACCATTACCACGTCTGGATCTTGACGTAAAAAGGCGCGTAATGCATTAGCAAAGGTCATATCCGCTTTAATATTAATTTGTACTTGGTTAATACCTTCAAGGTTAATTTCAACCGGATCTTCTGCGGTGCTAATGTTGCGCTCTGGTTTATTTAGTATGTTTAAACCAGTGTAAAGTGAGACCGTTTTACCAGAACCGGTTGGCCCTGTTACTAAAATCATACCTTGTGGCTGAGCAAGTGCATCCATATATAATTTTTTTTGTTCTGGTTCGTAACCTAATACATCAATGCCTAGCATAGCGCTTGAAGAATCAAGGATACGCATTACTATTTTTTCGCCCCACAGCGTTGGCATCGAACTGACACGAAAGTCGATACTTTTTCGTTCAGTTATTTTTAGTTTTATACGGCCATCTTGCGGTTTACGTTTTTCAGCAATATCGAGGCGCGCCATTACTTTTATACGCGCAGAAAGTTTAGTTGCAAGAGTATTGGGTGGACTTGCTACTTCGTGCAAAATGCCATCAATACGAAAACGGATGCGGTATTTGTGTTCATAGGGCTCAAAGTGTAGATCAGACGCGCCTTTTTTAATTGCATCCATCAAAATTTTATTGATGTAAACAATGATCGGCGCATCTTCTTTTTCATCATCTTTTGGTGCGGAGTCTTTTACACCTTCGGTGTCTAAGTCTGCAAATTCTTTAAATTCATCATCACTTAAATTTAAACTTCCCGCTGCATCGAGTAATTGCTCAATTTTATTATTGAGCTGAATATAATCAACAACAACAATCTCACACGACAAACCAGTGCTAAATTCAAAATTTTCAAATGCGCCATAGTCGGTTGGATCAGAGGCTGCGATGTAAACTTTTCTATCTTTTTTTACCAGCGGTAAAATATGATGCTTGCGAATAAGCTTTTCTTTTACCAGCTCTGCAGGAATTTTAGCAGGATCAAAATCTTTTAGATCGAAGTAGGGTACGCGAAATAAATCGATGCATTGTGCAGCTAAATCTTTACTGTCGATTTTGCCACATTTAGAAATAAGCTCAGCTGTTGAGGTAAATTCTTGTTGTTTTTCTTTGACCATATCTGCATCGATACGACCAAGGGTAATAAACTTTCTCAATAACGGTGAGTTAATATTCATTGCGCACCTGTTTAAATCTTTCAATGTTAACAATTTATCAGAAAAAAGAAGGGGATTACATCACTCTTCACAATCTAGGCTAATTTTATAAGCTGAAACAGTAATATATGACCGTTTAAGTTGTGTTTTTTGACACTAATTTTAAGTAATGATCATGAAGTAACAAAAGATCTAACTTTACGAGTGCTAAATCGCGGTCGTTATTTAAAATGTCGTCCGCTTTTTGCTGTTTATTTTCACGAGACATTTGCGTGGCAATAATACTATTTACTTGATCAAGACTCACGCCGTCGCGTTTAACGGTTCGCTCTACTTGTATGTTTTTAGGTACGTCTATGAGGAGAGTACGATTGCACTGTTTATCAAGGCCATTTTCAAATAACAATGGTGCAACTAAAACGACATAAGCACTACTGGCCGCATTTAAATCGGCGAGTATTTTATTACGGATCAGAGGGTGAAGTAAGTTATTTAGCCACTCTTTATCTGTATGGTTAGTAAAAATACGGGTGCGCAAGGCACTTCTGTTTAACGTACCATCGCTTAGTAATATCTCTTCACCAAAGTGAGCAATTATTGCATTTAAACCTGTGCTGTTGGGTTCTACCACTTGGCGAGCGACTATATCGGCATCAATAATTGTTATCCCAAGCTCCTCAAACATATTACTGATAGCTGTTTTACCGCAGCCAATACCACCGGTTAAACCTAATACCCAATTTGGGCTTTTGGTATTTTTTTCACCTGTTTGCTTATTCATTTTAGTAACCAACTAAATTTAAATACATAGTTTGCAGTTGGTTGCCCCAAAGCATAGTGATCCAACCTGCGATTGCCAAGTAAGGGCCAAAAGGAATAGGGGTGGCTTTGTCTTTTCCTTGAATACTTAATAATGTAATACCAATAATGGCACCGACTACGCTTGAGAGTAATATAATCGTGAGCAGTGATTGCCAACCAAGTAGGGCACCAAACACGGTAAGTAATTTAAAATCGCCGTAGCCCATACCTTCCTTACCGGTAAGTAACTTAAATAACCAAAATACACTCCATAAGCTTAAATAACCGCAGGCCGCACCAATAATGGCATCGCTGGGTGATATGGTATAGCCCATTACAGATGCTATTAAGGCAAGCCACACAAGCGGTAATGTAAGCTGGTCGGGTAAGAGCATGTGATCAATATCAATGAATGTTAATGCAACTAATGCCCACGTAATTAAAATGTAGAGTAATGCTTGTTCATTAGCACCCACAGTATATGCAACAGCTAAGCTCAATAGCGCGGTAATGGCTTCAACAAGTGGGTAGCGTGCGGCTATCGTATTTTGACAACTTGCGCATTTTCCTTTTAATGCGAGCCAACTAATAATTGGGATGTTTTGCCAAGGTTTAATGGCGGTTTTACAGTGCGGGCAGGTTGAGTTGGGTTTTACTAAATTAAATGGCGTGGTATTTAAAGGTGCGCTATTTTTAAGGTCATCCTCTAATAAAATACGGCATTCACTTTGCCATTCTTTTTGCATCATTAACGGTAGCCGATAAATGACCACATTTAAAAAGCTACCTACACATAAACTAACTAAACCAATGGTGGTTAAGTAAAACCACAATTGGCTTTGCATTACTTCTATAATACTTTGCATATAAAAAACCAAATAATTAAATAACAGAACCAAGTTGAAAAATAGGAAGGTACATAGCAACAATTAAACCACCGACCAGCACACCGAGTACAGCCATAATTAATGGTTCTAATAAGCTAGATAAGCCATCAACTGCATCATCTACTTCTTGCTCATAAATAGTGGCTACTTTGGCCAGCATATCATCAAGTGCGCCAGACTCTTCACCAATGGCAACCATTTGGATTACCATATCGGGGAATATTTTTGAATTGCGCATAGCCCAGTTCATTTGGTTACCAGAGGCAACCTCTGCTTTTATATCTAAAATAGCATAGCGATATACCGCATTACCTGAGGCACCCGCCGCAGAATCAAGAGCCTCAATTAACGGCACACCAGCTGCAAACGTGGTAGAAAGTGTGCGCGCGTAACGCGCAACGGCCGCTTTATTTAAAATCATGCCTATTACTGGTAGTTTTAATATAACCCTATCGTTGGCATCACGCAGTTTTAAGCTTTTAAGTTTGGCTTCTTTAAAAACCCACCCAGCGGCAACCATTATTATTAGTATAATCCACCAGTATTCCTGCATAAATTCAGAAATAGCAATCACAAATAAAGTAAATGCAGGCAACTCAGCGCCAAAACCAGCAAAAATGTCCTGAAATTGCGGGACTACAAATATGAGCAAAATAGAAGTAACAATCCCTGCAATAGCTAATACAGACATAGGGTAAAACATGGCTTTTTTAATTTTTGATTTAAGCGCTTCAGATTTTTCTTTATAAATAGCAACGCGATCAAATATTTTATCAAGTGCACCCGATTGCTCGCCCGACTCAACTAAATCACAATATAAGTCATCAAAATAACGTGGGTATTTTCTAAGTGCAGTAGACAGAGGTTGGCCTGCTTTTACGTCACCTGCAATCGCTTCCATTAGCTTGCCAACGCTTTTATTAGTTGCGCCTGAACCAATCATTTCTATCGACTGTATAAGGGGGACACCTGCCATGAGCATGGTGGCAATTTGTCGGGTTACTAATGCGATGTCTTTTGGCGTTATTTTTTGCGTGTGTACGCCAAATAAAGGTTTTGGCTTACGTTTAACTTTTGATGGGGTGACCCCTTGCTTGCGAAGCTGTGCTTTAACAAGTGCTATACTTGTGCCTGAAAGCTCTCCTTCAAGACGTTTTCCTCGGGCGCTAACACCTACCCATTGAAAGGTATCGAGTCCCTTGTCTTGCTGCTTTTTTGCCATAGATAAAACTACCTAAAGGTATTTGTATATTAATTATAAGCTAACAAATATAGCATGGTTATAGTTACTAAAAAAAAACGCTCAAATGAGCGTTTTTTTAAATCTATGTATTATTAACCATCATCGCCAGGCACTTCGCTACCTGCAGCTGTTGGACACGTTTTGGGAGCTAGAGTTGTATCCGTTAGTTCTGAAGTAACACAAGACCAAGCGCCTGCATCTGTTCTTGTCCAAGTTAGTGTAGCGCCTTTAATTTGTGTTGGAGCATTTACAACTATACATTTGATGTTATCTTCTCCTGGGGTAATCGTACAGTTCTGGGTTGGAGATGTTAACCCCATTTGTTCTAGTGTTGGTGTTGTAACGCCACTGTTTTTTGCTATTTCAAAACCAGTCCTACCAGATGAGATTTCTGCTAAAGCTGCCGTTAATTTAGATGTTGATTGATACTTTGAATATGCAGGCAATGCAATAGCAGCCAAAATTCCGATGATTGCTACTACAATCATTAATTCAATTAGGGTGAAACCCTGTTGTTTTTGAGTCATTGTTTTCATGTTTCCTCTCCTAAAGGATAGATTTTTGTATGTTAAATCATGTAAGTGGCAAGCCGCTTAACTTAGTTGATTTATTTACCGTTTTATTTAAAGTAAATTTTACTGCATTTTTAGCTTAGGTTTAAAACACCAAAGCTAAATACGAATTCATTGTATACAAGCTATTAAACGATTAACTAAACACTCATTCCTTTATATGCTAGTAATACCAAAGTGCATAAATCTTTGAACAATTTAACGAATTAAATTGCACTATAACGTCGTTAAAAATTTTTTATTTAGAACAACTAGATACAAAAATTTTTGCCTAGTTCTAGCGTAATTTTCATT
>NZ_PNDU01000095.1:0-9665 GCF_005886635.1 Pseudoalteromonas sp. S558
CAATACTAAATAATAATTAACCTGAACTCTGGTTAAGAGATTTACTAACGTATTGAATCATGGTGATATTTAAATTTATTTTCTCTAGCCAGAGATTTTCAGTGAAAACAAGGCGAATTTACGCGTCAATAGCGGGCCTATTGCAAGTAAACTCAACGCAGTTAGCGCTGAAAATGGCTGCTCGAGATAGATTTATTATCCTGAGTTCAGGTTAAATACTTTAGGGAATGAAAATGACAACTATACGACATTAATACTAAAGCTAAATGACACAGATAAAATGTAGACATAAAAAAACCGCTTTTAAAAAGCGGTTTTTCAATTATTTCAAAGCTAATTATTACTTAGCCTTTAACGGCTGCTTTAATTGCATCGATTGCAGTATCAATATCAATCATTAGCTTTTCACCTGTACGGCGGTTTTTAAGCTCAACTTTATTTTCATCAAGGTTACGCTCGCCAATTACAAGTGTGAATGGCACACCAATTAGCTCCATATCGTTAAACATTACACCTGGGCGCTCTTTACGGTCATCAAACAACACATCAAGGCCTGCATCTTTTAAACCTTGGTAAAGGGTATTTGCAATATCTGGAATACGATGCGATTTGTGCATGTTCATAGGCACAATTGCTAAATCGAATGGCGCGATTGATTTTGGCCAAATGATCCCGTATTGATCGTTGTTTTGCTCTATAGCAGCAGCAACAATACGTGAAACACCAATACCGTAACAACCCATGGTCATTGTTTGGTTTTTACCGTCTTCGTTTAATACGCCCGCTTTCATTGCTTGTGAGTATTTAGTGCCAAGCTGGAAAATATGCCCAACTTCAATACCACGTTTAATTTGTAAAACGCCTTGGCCACATGGGCTCATATCGCCTTCAACAATATTACGTATATCAGCAACTTCATAATCTGTGATATCACGATCCCAGTTAATGCCGCTGTAATGTTCACCGTCTTTGTTAGCACCAGCTACAAAATCAGCAAGTATGTTAGCGGCTCTATCAACAATAATTGGCATAGATAAGCCAACCGGTCCAAGTGAGCCAGGTTTTGCACCAATGGCAGCAACAATATCAGCCTCTGTTGCCATTTCAAGCGGAGAGTCTACTAACGGGTGCTTCTCAGCTTTTAGTTCGTTTAATTCGTGATCGCCACGCAGTACCAAGGCAACTAAACCACGTACTTCGTTTTCATCAGGCGTACCATAAACAATTAACGTTTTAACACCGCGATGAGGTTTTACACCGTAGTGTTTTTTAAGCTCGTTAATCGTTTTAGCGTCAGGCGTTGGAAACGCTTTTAACTCTTTACTTGCTTCTGGGCGTGGATCGTTTGGCGCTAGTGCTTCTGCTTTTTCAATATTGGCTGCGTAATCACTGCCATCACTAAATGCAATGGCATCTTCACCTGATTCAGCAAGTACATGAAACTCATGCGATACGCTTCCGCCGATAGAGCCTGTATCTGCGATAACAGGACGGTAATCAAGACCTAAGCGCTCAAAAATATTACAATATGCCTTGTGCATCGCTTGATATGTTGAATCTAAACATTCTTCACTTAGGTGAAAAGAGTAGGCATCCTTCATTGTAAATTCACGAGCACGCATCACACCAAAGCGAGGACGACGTTCGTCGCGCACTTTCGTTTGTACTTGGTATAAAGTAACTGGCAGCTGTTTGTAGCTATTAATTTCTTTACGAACAAAATCTGTAATCACTTCTTCGTGTGTTGGGCCAAGTGCAAATGTACGATTATGACGATCGGTAAAGCGCATTAGCTCAGGACCAAACTCATTCCAACGACCAGACTCTTCCCATAAATCAGCAGGTTGAATAACAGGCATTAGCATTTCAATGGCGCCAGCTTTGTCCATCTCTTCACGTACAATATTTTCTACTTTACGTAGCACGCGTAAACCAGAGGGTAACCAAGTGTATAAACCCGAAGCGACGCGACGGATCATACCGGCTCTAAGCATTAACTGATGCGATACGATTTCAGCATCTGATGGCGTTTCTTTAAGTGTTGCGAGTATATATTGGCTTGTACGCATGTTTTTTCCGAAATAGAGTAATTATGTTCTTTTAATAGAGCTTAAGTTTACCAGCGGATGCTTTTACACTAAAGCGCTAACTGAGTTATTTAGTTTTTTTCTATGCTTGTTACTACGTTATGCTCGCCATTGACTTGCCAGCGAATATTATAATTGTACAAAGTCATACCATAGCTTTGCTCGCCGTCTTTTTGTTTTTTATAGGCAGGGCGGGGATCTTGTTTTAAAACATTAGCTATAAAATCATGTAAATCTGGGTATTGTGTTTGCGCATTTATAAACTCCATTGCCTGAGGGCTAAATTCAACCGTCATTTGTGTTTCTGGGCGCGTGTCAGCAAAGCCAGCACTTGCATCAGGCATTGAGTCTGAATAAGGCAAATATGGTTTTATGTCAACAATCGGTGTGCCATCAAGCAAATCAATGCCAGCGAGCAATAAACTAAGTTGTCCGTTTTTATACTCTATACCTTCAAGTTTTACGGCGCTCATACCAATCGCGTTTGGTCTGAATGTAGCGCGGGTAGCAAATACACCTTTTCGCTCATTGCCACCTAAACGGGGCGGGCGCACCATCGCAGAATAACCTTTATCGGCGGTTTCATGAAAACGAAATAACAACCAAATATGAGTAAATTCATCTAAACCACGTACAAACTCTTCGCGATTAAAATCAGGTGCAAAAATAAGTTTTGCCTTGGCTTGTGGCACTAAACGAGGCTGCCTAGGTATAGCAAACTTCTGTTTATAAGGAGATTGAATGTGGCCAATAGCCGAAATGGTATAATCGCTCATAGTACTCGGATACAAATAAAATAGAGCGCTATTCTACCTTTATTTAGCGGCTATGGCATTAATGTGAATAAGTTTATTATTTATAGACTGCTTGGTTTATATGATGAAAATTAACAGGCCTTAAAACAAAAAAGGGTAAGCTCTTAAGCTTACCCTTTTAATACATGTTAAAGACTCATTAAAACATGTATTGAACTGATACAGACGCTACATCCATATCTGGATCAATGTCATCATCAAGTTTGTAACGTTCATACTCTAAACGAAATTGAACATTTGTTGTAAGCGCATATTCGATACCTGCACCGTAAAACGCATCACCACCATCTGTAGAAGTCGATATACTTCCTATTGGTAACTCTTGTGTGTAGTCTGCGTCCCATTCAAGCCAACCACCTTTTGCGTATACAGTGAAGCTTTCAGATAGTGGAAGACCCAAACGTGCGGCAAGAGATACGCCATCAATTTCAGCTTTGCTGTCTATGTCACTAACTTCATCAAAGTTTTGGTAAGCAAGCTCTAAGCTTAAGTACTCGTTAAATTGAGTACCAACATAGCCCTTAAGCATTTGTGCATCGTCGTCAAAGTCAGTGTCGTTATCACTGTCTTCAAACTCAAAAGAATATTGACCGTAACCGATACCAGTATAAATACGTGGAGAATCAAAATCAGAAATATCAGCGTGTGCTGCAGAGTTAAAACCCAGTGTTGCTAATGCAAGTGCAGAAAGAGAAAGTGTTTTAATCATTGTGAATAGCTCCTTTACAAATAAAAAATAATGTTTAATTAAGTCAATCAAACTTCAATTTAGTAAATGCAGCGAACATGCCAACTATAAAAACAAGTGAAAATGCTTAAAAAGCCCTGCTTTAGTATTGGTTTTATCGATGAGAAGTTTAAATAATAAACAAAGTGAACTTTTGTAATAAATTGTTATCTAAAGACTTTTGTAGCTTTTACAAGTTAATATGAGTTTTTTACATAGCTAGATGAAGTGGAAAGCTTTCCGAATCAAGATTTGCTTTATTTACCGGGGGGAAACTGTGACGAGCGACTTTTTAACCTAGTTATACCAAATACATTAAAATGATCATGTTTTTTGAAAACTAAAATTAGCTCGGTAATTATTCGGGCGTTACTCTATGATTTATACGTGTCTACATCCATGTAGACAATAAAGAGTAAGTCAGTCACTCCTAAACAGAACAAGTTTTAAAGTAGAAAGGTCAACACACATTAAAAAACATATTGCTAGATTTAACCTCGAAGATAAACACGGCCTAAACTTTGTGTAATAAATTTTCGGTTTCAATCGCTATTTCTTTCATTTTTATAGCGTAGTTTTCTAATTTAATATCTTCGTCAGTTACAGCCTGAAAAGAGGGAACTTCAATTGGGTAACCTGTTTCATCCATAGCAATAAAACTAATAACACAATGATTTGTTTCAACCATATTTTGTGTCTTTGGATCACCACAACGCACCTGAATAAAAATTTGCATGCTGGTTTTACCTGTATGCGCTATTTTAGCTTCTACTTCAACAATTTGCCCAACTAATATAGGGCGTCTAAATTTAACACCCGCCACCGAAACCGTTACACAATAATGGCCACTCCATCCTGCAGCACACGCATAACCAGCTTGGTCAATCCATTTCATGACGGCTCCACCATGCACTTTACCACCAAAATTCACATCGGTAGGCTCTGCTAAAAAACGAAAAACAACTTTTGACGACGGCATAAGAAATACTCAATTTATTAAAACTAGTGTCAGCATAGCGCAAAAAAGGGGCCGAAGCCCCTGCAATTTAGGATATGTTTATAATTTATATGTAAAAATTACGAATATATAGTGGTTCAACGCATAATTTAGCTACATATTAGGGTAGTTTGGTCCACCAGCCCCTTCTGGTGTTACCCATGTAATATTTTGACTAGGGTCTTTAATGTCACAGGTTTTACAGTGCACACAGTTTTGGGCGTTAATAACAAACTCTTTATTCCCCGCTACCTCTTGTACTTCGTAAACGCCTGCTGGGCAATAACGCTGCGCGGGCTCATCAAACTTAACTAAGTTTACGTTGATAGGAATTGACGCATCTTTGAGCTTTAAATGACACGGTTGTGATTCTTCGTGGTTAGTATTTGATAAAAACACGCTAGAGAGTTTATCAAAGCTAAGTTGCCCATCTGGTTTTGGGTACGCTATTTTGTCAGCGGCGTTAGCATCAACAAGGGTCGAGTGATCGGGCGTATTATCTTTAAATGTAAACGGTAAACCACCATTAAAAATATTTTGATCAAGCGTGTTGTATGCACCGCCTACAAACTTACCTAGTTTGTGCATAGCAGGGCCAAAGTTACGAGATTGATATAACTCTTTATATGCCCACGATTGCTCAAAAGCAGTTTGGTAATTAGTTAAATCGGTATTTGTTAACTCATTTTGCAGTGCTTCAAAAATAACCTCAGCGGCAATCATTCCCGATTTCATGGCAGTGTGATTACCTTTAATTTTTGCAAAGTTAAGTGTGCCTGCATCGCACCCTACAATTAAGCCACCTGCAAAATGCATTTTTGGTAATGAATGCAAACCACCTTTAGCAATTGCACGTGCACCGTAAGCAATACGTGCGCCACCTTCAAGTACGTTTTTAAATACGGGATGATGTTTCATTCGCTGAAATTCATCAAAAGGGCTTAAGTGCGGGTTTGAATAATTTAAATCAATAATTAAACCTACGACGACTTGGTTGTTTTCACTGTGATACATAAATGCACCACCATTAGTATCGCCGTTAAGTGGCCAACCTGTACCATGAACAACTTTGCCAAGCTCATGCTTACTTTCATCAATTTGCCAAATTTCTTTAAAGCCCAAACCGTAATGTTGTGGCGATGAATCTGCATCAAGGGCAAACTCATTGATTAATTGCTTACCTAAATGGCCACGGCAACCTTCAGCAAAAATAGTGTATTTTGCACGAAGCTCCATGCCTGGCATGTAACCGTCTTTTTCATTACCGTCTTTGTCGACACCCATATCGCCAGTAATAATGCCTTTTACTGCGTGATCTTCAATTATTAAAGAGTGAGCACTAAATCCTGGGAATATCTCTACGCCTAAGCTTTCAGCTTGCTCTGCAAGCCATCGACATACATTACCCATAGATACAATGTAGTTACCATCATTATGAAATGTTTTTGGCGTAGCAAAGTGGGGGATTGATGTCGCTTTTTGCTCGTTATTAAACCAATAAATTTCATCGTTAGTTACTTTGGTTGTAACCGGTGCGCCAAGCGCTTGCCAATTTGGTAGTAGCTCATCCAAAGCTTTGGTTTCAAAAACAGCACCAGAGAGTACATGTGCACCTACTTCAGAACCTTTTTCGACTACGCAAATCATGCACTCTTGTTGTTTTTCTTGTGCTAATTGCGCGAGTTTAATTGCACTTGAAAGCCCCGCAGGGCCAGCGCCAACAATTACTACATCAAATTCCATGGTTTCACGTTCGACCATAATAACCTCTTTATCTATGACGGACTTATTTGAATGTTTACTACGCATTTAAATAAGGTGTACAGCCTATTTTTAACCTTGCAAATTAAACGTTACAGACTGTGAATAGTTAAAGGTTATTTTAGGTTGACGTTTACGTCAACAGGAAGTAGTCTAATTTCATGAAATAAATAGGTTGACGTGCACGTTACCTTGTAGGTTTAAATAATTTTGGAGTTCCTATGAAAGTTCTCGTACCAATAAAAAGAGTGATTGATTACAACGTAAAAGCACGCGTTAAAAGTGATAACAGTGACGTTGATTTAACCAACGTTAAAATGGCAATGAACCCGTTTTGTGAAATTGCTATAGAAGAAGCAATACGCCTTAAAGAAGCCGGTACAGCCAGTGAAGTGATTGCCGTTAGTATTGGTCCAAAAGCGTCGCAAGAGCAATTGCGTACCGCACTAGCACTGGGTGCCGACAAAGCTATTCACATCGAAACCGATGAAAAACTCGAGTCACTTCATATTGCAAAGCTTCTGGCTAAAGTTGTAGAGCAAGAGTCACCAGAGCTTGTTATTTTAGGTAAGCAATCAATTGACTCAGATAATAATCAAACAGGTCAAATGCTTGCTGCGCTCACTAAGCGTGGACAAGGTACATTTGCCTCAAAAGTGGTTATTAACGATGGCAAAGTGAACGTAACCCGTGAAGTTTATGGCGGTTTGCAAACAGTAGCACTGAGTTTACCTGCAGTTGTGACAACCGATTTACGTTTAAATGAGCCTCGTTATGCATCACTGCCAAATATAATGAAGGCCAAACGTAAGCCGCTTGAAGTAATTGCAGCTGATTCGCTTGGTGTTGATTTAACACCGCGTATACAATTAATAAGTGTAGAAGAGCCAGCTAAACGTACAGCAGGAATTATTGTTGAAAATGTTACGCAGCTTGTAGAAAAATTAAAAACAGAGGCAAAAGTGATTTAAATGAAAACACTCGTAATTGCAGAGCACGACAACGGTGCCTTAAAACCAGAAACCTCAAAAACAATTAACGCTGCAGTAAAAATGGGTTTTCCTGTTGATGTACTTATTGCAGGTAACAGCCTAAGCGCAATGAGCGCACAAGTTGCCAGCATTGATGGCGTAGCTAATGTTTTAGTTGCCGATAATAGTGTGTATGAACATCAGTTAGCTGAGAGCATGGCCGATTTAGTTTTATCGCTTAGTGACAACTACAGCCACATAGTCGCAAGTGCAACGACAACAGGCAAAAACTTTATGCCACGTGTTGCAGCGCTATTAGATGTTGCGCAAATTTCTGAAATTATCGCAGTAGTGGACGCAGATACATTTAAACGTCCAATTTATGCTGGTAACGCAATCGCCACGGTTAAATCACTCGATAGTAAAAAAGTAATTACAGTACGCGCAAGTAGCTTTGATTTACAAGGTGAGCAATCAGCTGCGGCTATAACTAGCATCGATACAGTGTCTGATCCGCAATTAAGTCGCTTTGTAAGTGTTGAACAAACTGAATCAGAACGTCCAGAGCTAACTGCCGCGACAGTGGTTATATCGGGTGGTCGTGGTATGCAAAAAGGCGAAAACTTCGCGTTGCTTAATGGCATTGCCGATAAGCTAGGCGCTGCTATTGGCGCATCGCGCGCAGCAGTTGACGCAGGCTTTGTACCTAACGATATGCAAGTAGGTCAAACAGGTAAAATTGTCGCGCCTAACTTGTATATAGCTGTTGGTATTAGTGGTGCAATTCAACATTTAGCGGGCATGAAAGACTCAAAAGTAATCGTCGCAATTAATAAAGACCCCGATGCACCTATTTTCCAAGTCGCTGATTACGGTTTAGTCGCTGATTTATTTGACGTGTTACCTGAGCTTGAGCAAGCGCTCTAAGGTAATAACACTAAGCGTGTCGTTGTTTTATTTATATAAAGATAGCGTATTCTGATTTAAAGCCGTCGTTTCATTTTTGATTCGACGGCTTTTTTTTCATATCATAGTGACAACGTTGTCATTTTAAGAATGTAAAATATAAGTAGGAGCCATACAATGGCAAGGTATAAAGCGCTTGATGCTATGCGGGGGTTAACCATCGCATTAATGATACTGGTAAATACACCGGGATCGTGGTCCCACGTGTATGCACCTTTACTTCATGCCGATTGGCATGGGTGTACACCAACGGATGTTATTTTTCCATTTTTTATGTTTATGATTGGCTCTGCAATGTTTTTTTCATTCAATAAATCTGACCATTTAGGTAATTCAAAGCAGGTTTTACGGATTATAAAGCGCGGCGTAATTATTTTTGCTATAGGTTTGGTCTTAAATTATTACCCATTTATCAGCAACCTCGAAAATCTAAGAATACTCGGTGTATTACAACGTATTGGCATAGCCTACATTTTCGCGTCTTTGTGTGTGCTCGTGCTAAATAGAAATGGGATATTAACGCTATCGCTTATTGTGTTAGTACTTTATTGGCTATTGCTATTAAGCGTAGGCGCAGAAAAAGCATACACGCTAGAGTACAACGTCGTTAGGTTGGTGGATATTACCGTACTGGGTGAGTCGCATTTATGGCAAGGCAAAGGGCTTGCTTTTGAACCAGAAGGGTTATTGAGCACCATCCCAAGTATCGTAAGTGTATTACTAGGTTTTGAGACTACTCGCCTATTAGTTAATACTCAAAACAAATGGACAAGTATAAAACGCCTCGTTTTAATTGGCGCAGCAGGGATTATCATCGCACAGCTAGGCGATATTATTATGCCAATTAATAAATCATTATGGACAAGCACCTATGTTATTTACACATCAGGTATTGCCTGTATAACATTAGCTTTTTTTGTCTGGCTTTGCGACATAGTAAAACCACCTGCTATTGTTGAGTCGTTGATTGTTTATGGCTCAAATCCGTTGTTTATCTATGTGCTCTCTGGAGTATGGGTAATGAGCTATGCGTTGGTAAGCATAGGGAAGTTAACTCTAGATGATTGGTTATATCAACATTTAGCGTTAATATTTACCGCAAAATTGGCATCATTGATTTACGCGCTGTTACACGTTGTGGGCTTTTGGCTGATAGCAAAGGTGCTTCATAAACGGCGTATATTTATAAAAATCTAAATAACCTGAACTCTGGATAATAAATCTATCTCGAGCAGCTATTTTCAGCGCTAACTGCGTTGAATTTACTTGCAATAGGCCCGCTATTGACGCGTAAATTCGCCTTGTTTTCACTGAAAATCTCTGGCTAGAGAAAATAAATTT
>NZ_PNDU01000096.1:0-5905 GCF_005886635.1 Pseudoalteromonas sp. S558
TATTGACGCGTAAATTCGCCTTGTTTTCACTGAAAATCTCTGGCTAGAGAAAATAAATTTAAATATCACCATGATTCAATATGTTAGTAAATCTCTTAACCAGAGCTCAGGTTAATTAAAGTTATAAAATAAGCCTGAATAACATATCAATTACAAATGTATTACTCAGGCTTTTAAGGAAGTATATGACGAACCGCTTTTTAGGTTTTGGCTTAGGCTTAAGAGCCCCACATTTTGAACAAATTATCGCACAACAACCACCTGTAGATTGGTTTGAAATCATTTCAGAAAACTATTTTGTTGCAGGGGGTAAACCTTGGCATTATTTAAATAAAATTAGAGCGGATTATCCAATTGTGATGCACGGGGTATCAATGTCTATTGGTAGTGTCGACCCGATTAATAAAGCTTATTTAAATCAGTTAAAAAACACAATTGAAAGAGTTGAGCCGCAGTGGGTGTCTGATCATTTATGTTTTACCCAAGTAGGGGGGATCAATAGTCACGATTTACTGCCAATGCCTTACACTAATGAAGCGCTGAATCATTTAGCAACTAAAATAGCGCAGGTGCAAGACTACCTTGGCCGTGAAATGATTTTTGAGAACGTGTCGAGCTACTTAACGTATAACGATTCACAAATGACAGAATGGGAGTTTTTAGCGCAATTACATAAACAAACGGGCTGTAAATTCTTAATGGACGTAAATAATGTTTATGTAAGTGCACGTAATCACGATTTTAACGCAATGGATTATTTAGCAGCGATACCGAGTACTGCTATAGCGCAAATTCATTTAGCAGGGCATCAAGACTTTGGTACGCATATTATAGATACCCATGATGAAGATGTACCTGACGCAGTGTGGGATTTATATCAACTGTATGCGCAAACGCTAAGCCCAACAAGCACCATGATTGAGCGCGATGATAATATAGGCTCGTTAGATGAACTAATTAGCGAGCTTGAGCATGCTAAAACATTGGTAAAACCGTTTTGGAAAATGACATCATGAGTGATTTAGCAAAGCTGCAACAACAGTTTATGGATTTACTGCAAGGTGAAAGTTTGGATATTACCGAGCAAATTGCACAGCAAGGGCAGTTAAGTGCACAGCAGCGGCTCTCTATTTATCAAAACGCTTATAAAATTCGCTTAAGAGCAGTGATAGAGCAAGATCACCAGCAGTTGGGTATTTACTTAGGTGATGATTTATTTGAACAAATGGTTGATGGTTATTTAGCCCTGTATCCTTCATATCATACATCGCTACGAATTTTTGCAGATAAACTACCTGATTACCTAGCGACCCAAACTCCTTTTAAAAATTACCCCATACTTGCAGATATAGCCAAATTTGAACGCTTGTTGCTAAGTGCGTTTGATGCAAGTGACGCTGCATTGTTAGCGGTAGAATCCTTAGAAGTGATTGAACCGCTAGCATGGCCGACTTTAATATTAAACCTGCACCCCAGTGTTCAATTAGTAAAGTTTAGTACATCCGCTGTTGAAAGTTGGCAAGCAATAAAAGAAAAGCAAACCCCGCCAGAACCTCAATCATCAGCGCTGCGTTTTTGGGTTATAGCGCGTGATACTGACAGGCGTACGCAATACGTAAGCGTTGATGAGCAAGAATACCGTCTATTAAATCTATTAAAACAAAAGACCCCCTTTGCACAGTTATGTCAATCCTGTTTAAATGAACTTCCTGGCGATAAAATCGCTGAGTTTTTAATTATTAAAGTTAATCAATGGCTTGAACGTGGTTGGTTAATAAGCGGTTAAATTTAAACAACGTTATTCTTTTTAAGGATTTTTTTTGAAAGCCACCCTATACACAATGATTGCTTTAATAGCATTTGCTGCAAATTCTCTATTTTGCAGAATGGCATTAGCAGAAGGTTATATAGATGCTTGGAATTTTACCATTATTCGTTTACTCAGCGGCGCTGTGTGCTTGGGTATTATAATTGCTATTTATACGAGTAATTTAAAACGTAAAGGTAGATTTGATCGCACTATTTTAGATGATAAAGGCAGTTGGCGAAGTAGTATTAGCTTGCTTGTTTATGCAATTTGTTTCTCTATAGCTTACGTAAAACTTGATACCGGTACGGGGGCACTTATTTTATTTTCGGCTGTGCAACTGACCATGATTGGCTGGGGGATTTATAAAAAAGAGCAATTAAGTGCCATTCAGTGGTGTGCGTTTTTAGTTGCGTTAGGTGGCTTTGTGTACTTAATGTTACCCTCTGCTGCAGTGCCATCCATTCTTGATGCATCCCTTATGGCGTTAAGCGGTATAGCATGGGGCATTTATAGCATTCGCGGAAAAGTGTGCGTATCGCCATTGCGTACAACAGGTTTTAACTTTATAAGAAGTTTAGTTGCTATCCCTATTCTACTACTGGTAGGCATGAGCCATTTAAAAGATGTGAGCATTGAAGGGGTGTTACTTGCCTGCGCTTCGGGTGCGATAGCATCTGGGATTGGTTACAGTGTTTGGTATGTGGCTATGCCACTGCTTAAAAGTACCCAAGCTGCTGTTGTGCAGTTGTGTGTGCCGGTACTTGCAGCCATTGCCGGGGTTTTGTTTTTATCAGAGCAGGTAACAATGGAGTTTGTAGTTGCAAGCGCGTTAATTTTAGGCGCTGTGCTTATATTTATTTTAAATAAAAAGAAGTGTTAATGTCACTTAGGCCAACCTGACCTTCTTTTTAGGGCGGACTGACGTTTGTTACAAAGCGTGTATATATAGCAGGTAAGTTATCAAGTATTGCCTGCTTGCCCTGTAGTTCACTGTTTTTTATGCATTCAAAAAGTACTTGCTCGCTAAGCTTATTCACTAATAATTGTGATTGCTTAATGTGGCTTATATGCCAAAGCTCAGGTGCGACGCCACCTAAATCATGCTGGTAAGGGCGATAAAAGCCAAACTTACCCAAGTTGTCATCAAGCCAGTTACTTAAAGGCGCAAAAGGCCCACCTTGCAGGTATTCATCAGGTGCTAGCTGTAGTTTATAATCATCACTTACCGCAGCTTTATCAAACACATCTAAATCGGTGCCTAAATGATGCCTGCTTGCCCCAGGTAGTGCAGAGTAGAGCATTATCGCTATACATTTATCAATATCGCTTAGCTTAGTTAAATCTACAACTTCTTGCTGTTTATTAAAAACAGGTCGAATACCTAAAAACTTATTATTCCAAATAATTGACTGGCGATTAAAATCACGAAAACTTGAGGCAATAGTAAGATCAAATCCCGCTTTTTTTACTGCACTTTGTAGCGCTAAAAAGTCGCTAATAATAGCGCTGTGCAAGCGATGATTTTGTATATCAGTTAAATGTGTATCACTTTGACCTGTAATACACATTATTGGTGCTGGTTGAGTGGCATCCATTATGTTAAAAGTTGCTCTAATATTTGCTCGTAAATGTCGGTAAGGGCTATTAAATCATCGGTACTTACGCATTCATCTACTTTATGAATAGTAGCGTTACGTGGCCCTAGTTCAATTACTTTAGCACCTGTTTGCGCAATAAAACGTCCGTCAGATGTGCCACCTGTGGTTTCTAGGTTTGTGGTTAAACCGGTTACAGATTTAATAGCATTGACTGTGGCATCAACAAGGGGTCCGTGCTCGGTAATAAAAGGCAAACCATTTACTATCCAACTTAATTCATAATTTAAATTATGCTTTTGTAGAATGTCATTTACACGTTGTTGTAATTGCTCATGCGTTACTTGCGTGCTAAATCTAAAGTTAAACTGTATTTCTAGTTCAGCCGGGATCACGTTACCAGCACCTGTGCCGCCATTAATATTTGAAATTTGAAAGCTGGTAGCAGGGAAGTATTCATTTCCGTTATCCCACACCGTTTGGCTAAGCTCAGTAAGTGCAGGCGTGGCCAGATGAATTGGGTTTTGTGCTAAATGTGGGTAGGCAACATGACCTTGTACGCCTTTAACTGTTAAAAATGCGGTAAGTGAACCTCTTCGACCATTTTTAACCACATCCCCCAATTTATCGCGCGATGAAGGTTCGCCAACTAGGCACATATCGATTTTTTCACCGCGTGCTTCAAGGGTATCAATTACACGAGTCGTCCCGTTTACAAACGGACCTTCCTCGTCAGAAGTAATTAAAAAAGAAATAGAGCCTTTATGATCTGGGTTTTTAGTAACAAAACGCTCGGTTGCTACAAGCATTGCGGCTAATGAGCCTTTCATATCGGCAGCGCCCCGGCCATGTAATAAACCGTCTTTTACTAATCCTGAAAATGGCGGATGTTGCCAATTTTTTTCAGGCCCAGTTGGCACCACATCGGTATGACCTGCAAAACAAAAATGGGGTGACTGCGTGCCTTTACGAGCCCAAGTGTTTAATGTATCGGTGAAAAATAATGATTCAATATTAAAACCAACAGCAGCAAGGCGTTCGTTCATTATTTGCTGGCAGCCAGCATCTTCTGGCGTTACCGATTGTCGTTGGATGAGCGTTTGTGCAAGTGCAATTACGTCGGTAATCATTATTTAAAAATCTCATCGTATTGTGTGGCTTTAAACCCTAAATGGTAATTGCCATCATTAACTAATACAGGGCGCTTTATCATTGCAGGTTGTTCAACTAACAGTGAAATAGCACCCTCTTTAGTCAGGCCTTGCTTTTGCTCATCAGTTAAAGCCCGATACGTAGTGCCGCGCTTATTAACAAGCTGTTCCCAATCGAGTTGAACAGCAAAAGTACTAACCATTTTCTCGTTTACGCCATCTTTTCGGTAGTCGTGAAAAGTAAACTCGATGTTGTTGTCAGCTAAATATTTTTTTGCTTTTTTTATCGTATCGCAATTGCTAATACCGTATAGAGTGATCATAAATCTAGTTCTTCTTAATAATAGTTAATAGGGTGTCTTCGCCTGCTTTTACCTGCGGGTGAGAGTGATGAAACGTACCGAGGTGATGGCCGTTTAGTAAAATTAAACTTGCAAGTAAAGGGCTGTCGAGCTCGCGTAAATCAAAATAAGCAAGGCGTTGGCCTTTGATTATTTTACTACCGTTAAGCTGCGCTATATGGGTATGCATTATCGATTGCGAATCGGGGATAGTTAAATTAATTAAAATCTTTAAACCATTTTTAGCTTGTAATACAAACTCAGTACCTGCGTTTTTTACTTGTAATAAAGTGCCATCGAACGGCGCTAAAATTTTATGATGTGTTAATTGCACCATTATACCAGGACCCAATGTTCCAAAACGAAACAAAGGCTCAGAGTGTTCATTAAGCTCAAGTACTTTACCTGAAAAAGGGCTGGTAATATTTATGGCATTTTTGGGAATTTTATTTTGTGCTATGTACTGTATTTTTTGAGCTTTCATGATTTATTCGACCACCACGTTGTAACCATCTTTTTTTAGCGCAGTAATAGCCAGAGGTACTGTTTGTTTTTTTACTAGTATGTAATCGGTGTCGTAGGTCGAAATAGAAAAGATAGAAATTTTGGCACGCGCTAAAACACCTGAAATATTCGCCATAATTCCTGTTAACGAAAAGCCAAGTGGGCCAATAACTTCAAGAGCTTGCCAGTTCGGCTCTGTGTCTAAGCTGTCTATTTCAAAGTTACTCGGGCAGACAACCGATACTTCGTCATGGGTTTTAGAAATAAAAAATAACGGCAGTGTTAACAGTGCCGCAGGTATGTCGGCATCAACATCTAGACTGTGTATAGATAAAATGGTGCTGTGTAATTGTAATGTTTGTTTTGACATTAAAAACCTGCGAAACAGCAATATAGATAGCTTTATAGTATAGATTATTAGCTTTGAATTAAAGGTGTAACAGCAACTAAGCTAGCAGTAAGTTTGTAAGTAGCCTGAACTCTGAATAATAAATCTATCTCGAG
>NZ_PNDU01000097.1:0-21950 GCF_005886635.1 Pseudoalteromonas sp. S558
CCTTAAACTATTCCTTGATGGTCTAACCTTTTGATTTTTAGATTCATATACACCTCAAAGTTGAGATGTTATTTTATCAAATTAAAGAGAATTAAGCGTTTAAATTAAATCGAAATTTTTGAAATTGGTCTGATCAATGTCTGGTGGAGGGGGTTATGCTGAGTGGCTGTTGTATTTAGCTGATACAAAAAAGGCTCGTAAACACGAGCCTTTAAAAATTAATTCCCATCTAAATGGGTTTAATTTTATTTATACGTTAAACAAGAAGTTCATTACATCGCCATCTTTAACAATGTACTCTTTACCTTCTTGACGCATCTTACCAGCTTCTTTTGCACCGCTTTCGCCTTTAAAAGCAACAAAGTCGTCAAAAGCAATCGTTTGCGCACGGATAAAGCCACGCTCGAAGTCGGTATGGATTTTACCCGCTGCTTGTGGTGCAGTTGCACCGACAGGGATTGTCCATGCGCGTACTTCTTTTACGCCAGCTGTGAAGTAAGTTTGTAATTGTAGTAATTCATAACCACCACGAATAACAAGGTTAAGACCTGGCTCTTCTAGACCAAGATCAGCCATAAACTCAAGCTTGTCTTCGTCATCTAATTCTGAAAGCTCAGATTCGATAGCGGCACATACAGGAACAACAATCGCATCTTCAGCAGCAGCTATAGCACGAACACGGTCAAGGTATGGGTTATTTTCAAAACCATCTTCAGCAACATTTGCAATATACATTGTTGGTTTGATAGTTAAAAAGTTTATAGAGCTGATTGCTGCTTTTTCTTCTTTAGTTAATACTAAAGCACGTAAAGTTAAGCCTTCGTCAAGATGCACTTTTACTTTTTCAAGTACAGCATTTTGCTCTTTAGCATCTTTATCGCCACCTTTTGCTTTTTTTGCATTACGGAAAAGGGCTTTTTCAGCGCTATCCATATCAGCAAGTACTAACTCAGTGTTGATTACATCAATATCGTCAGCAGGGTCAATAGTGCCTGCTACGTGGATGATGTTTTCATCTTCAAAACAGCGAACTACGTGGCCAATTGCATCAGTCTCACGAATATTAGCTAAAAACTGATTACCAAGGCCTTCACCTTTGGATGCGCCTTTAACTAAACCGGCAATATCTACAAATTCCATACTCGTGGTAAGAACTCGTTGCGGGTTAACAATTTTAGCAAGTTCGTCTAAGCGAGGATCTGGCACCGGCACCACACCTGTATTAGGTTCAATGGTACAAAAAGGAAAGTTAGCGGCTTCAATACCCGCTTTGGTTAGTGCATTGAAAAGCGTTGATTTACCAACGTTAGGCAAGCCAACGATGCCACATTTAAAACCCATAGTAAGATACCTTGTTTAGAATTCGTTTAAACGGTGTACTTGGACCCAAGTTACTAGGGTTTAAACGAATGTAGTCTGTTTTGTGCTTTTAACACACCATCTTTTGCAAGTATTTCCATGCAACGAACTGCTTCATCAACAGCAGCATCCATTTTTTCTTGGTCTTCTTTGGCCGCTTTTCCAAGCACCCAACCAGTTACCATTTCACGATGCCCCGGATGACCTACACCAATGCGCAAGCGCATAAAGTCTTTTTGATTTGCCATTTTTGCAATAATGTCTTTTAAGCCATTATGACCGCCATGCCCACCGCCTTTTTTTAATTTGGCAACGCCTGGGTCTAAATCCAATTCGTCATGAGCAACTAAAATGCTTTCGACAGGGATTTTGAAAAAATTAGCTAAACTACCGACCGCTTTACCACTTAAATTCATGTAAGTAGTGGGGATCAATAATTTGAATTCTTGGCCTTGAATGATCACTTTGCCTGTAAGGCCGTGATATTTAGGATCGTGTTTTAGAGTGCAGTTATAGCGTGCAGCGATTTGCTCGATGAACCAAGCACCTGCATTGTGGCGTGTGTTTGCGTATTCGGGGCCTGGATTAGCCAGGCCCACAAGCATTTGAATAGAATTCAAGGTTGCGAGACCTTAAAAATTATTCTGCTGCTGCAGCGTCGTCTTCAACTGGAGCTGCTTTGTTTGCTTTGATAGTCAGGATAGACTGATCATGGCCTTCGCCTTTAGCTAAATCTACAGAGCTAACGCCTTTAGGGAAAGTAAGATCTGAGATATGAACTGAATCGCCAACAACAAACTTAGAAACATCTACTTCGATGAATTCTGGAAGTGCTTTTGGAAGACACGTAATTTCAACTTCAGTTAACTGGTGAACAACAGTTGCGCCAGCTTTAGTTACAATCTCTTCACCGATGAAGTGTAGAGGAACTTTAGTTTGAAATTTATGAGTAGCATCTACACGTTGGAAATCAAGGTGAGTAAGCTTAGGCTTGAATGGGTGACGTTGAATATCTTTTAAGATTACTTCAACAGCTTCGCCATCTACGTTAAGCGTAAGGATATGCGTGTAAAAACCTTCGTCTTCTTGTGCTTTGATCATATCTTTATGAGCAAAAGTAAGAGATAGGGCTTCTTTATCAGCTCCGTAAAGGATTGCAGGAACTTTGTCTTCGCGACGTAGGCGGCGGCTCGCACCAGTACCAGTTTCTACGCGAAGTTCAGCGTCATAAGTGTAAGTTTTGTTAGACATAATGTCTCCAATAATTATAAGTGTGGGGCCTTTGCGACCAAGGACCCCAGCCAAAAGGCGCGCTATCATACCACTGCGAACTTGTAAAATATACACAGTCCACAAAAAAAGCGCCAAAAGGCGCTTTTATATTCAAAAATGTTTAACTTTAATGTTCAAACATCGCTGAAATAGATTCTTCGTTACTAATACGACGAATAGTCTCTGCTAACATATCTGCTAACGTTAGTACTTTTACTATATCAAGTGCTTTTAGTTCTTCAGATAACGGAATTGAATCAGTTACGATTACTTCATCGATAACCGAATTACGCAAATTTTCAGCCGCTTGACCAGAAAGAATAGGGTGCGTAGCGTAAGCAAATACACGCTTAGCGCCATGTTCTTTAAGTGCTTCAGCAGCTTTACATAACGTACCACCGGTATCAATCATATCATCAACGATAATACAATCACGGCCTTCAACATCACCAATAATATGCATTACTTGTGAAACGTTCGCTTGAGGGCGACGTTTATCAATAATAGCTAAATCAGTGTCGTTTAGAAGTTTTGCAATTGCGCGAGCACGTACAACACCACCAATATCTGGAGATACAACAACAACATCTTCAAAATGACGAGCTTTCATATCTTCAAGCAATACTGGGCTGCCAAATACGTTATCAACAGGTACATCAAAGAAGCCTTGGATTTGTTCAGCATGTAAATCAACCGTAAGAACACGGTCAACGCCTACGCTTGATAAGAAATCGGCAACAACTTTTGCTGTAATTGGTACTCGAGCAGAACGTACACGACGATCTTGACGGGCATAACCAAAATAAGGAATGACGGCAGTAATACGACCTGCAGACGCACGACGTAGGGCATCAACCATAACGATAAGTTCCATAAGGTTATCGTTTGTAGGGGCACAGGTTGATTGCAAGATAAAAACATCCGAGCCACGAACATTTTCATTTATTTGAACACTGATCTCACCGTCGCTAAAACGGCCAACAACAGCATCGCCTAATTCAATATATAAACGTTTTGCAACTTTTTGAGCTAACTCAGGTGTTGCGTTACCAGCGAAGAGCTTCATGTCAGGCACGGTTGGGTTCCTCAGGCACTGAAATTTTGGACTAACGAGCAATGATAAAGATCATTGCGAGTTAACTTATGATTACTTTTACGTTACTTCATTGATCGAATATGGCGGCTAACTCCGTATGAGCAGGGGAAGTATTAACGCTTGATGCGATAAACCCCTGCCAAGTATGGGGGAGATTAGCAAGTACATCTTGTGCTTGAACTTGACTAGCAAATTCAACAAAACAACATGAACCTGTTCCGGTCATCTTCGACGGGGCGTATTTTAGCAACCACTGGAGGGTTTTTTCAACCTCGGGACAGAGCTTTTTAACTAAAGGCTCACAATCGTTGCTCAAAGTTTGGCATTTCCAATCACCTAAAATTTTTGGCGTATCGCGTTTTAAGTCTGGATGCGTGAATATTTTAGCCGTACTTACATGCTGATTTGGATGCACAACACAGTACCATTTCTGTTCAAGTTCTACGTGCTGTAATTTCTCGCCAATGCCGTGTGCTATGGCGCTTTGACCGCGTATAAATACGGGAACATCCGCGCCTAATTGTAGCCCTAAATCAGCTAATTCATCCACACTATTATTTATATTCCAGAGTTTATTAAGTGCTAATAATGTTGTGGCTGCGTCGGATGAACCTCCTCCAACACCGCCTCCCATCGGCAGGCGTTTAATTAAATTTATTTTTACACCTAACTGCGATTTATTCTGCGTTTGTAATAATAAAGCGGCTTTGTAGATGAGATTATCCTTTAAAGGTATGTCTTTAGTATCACCCGTTACTAAAATAGTGGGTGTGCTTGTAAGTTCAAAAGACAGTTCATCGCCAAAGTTCAAAAAGGTAAATAGCGTTTCAAGCTCATGATAGCCATCAGCACGACGACCATTAATGTGTAAAAATAAATTGAGCTTTGCAGGTGCAATAACTGAAAAAGAAGTTGTTCTAACCATGTTTAATTAAATCGCCAATCGTAGAGTTGAATTTTAATTTTAATCTGTTGATGCTTTAACGTCAGTTTGGTTGGTAGCCAATAGCCTTCACTTTGTATGTAGCTACTGTAATCTATTTGCCATTTTTTTCCGTTGTTATCAAACCACAGTACTTGCTTTGCCCGACCAAGTTGATCAACGACTAAGCTTTGATCGTCAATGGTGCCTTTTAGCCAACTGCCGGCATTATTTACGGGCAGTGTAAAACCTGTTAACCGCTTAAGAAGTCGTGCAGCATCCGTATCGAAATACTTTTTGTCATCAAACTCAAGTTCAGCCATTTTACTTGTTTGCTTAAGCTGCAAAATACGTGTACCAATAAATGATGTGAGCACTAAATCATTATTATTTTCCCTTTGTTGCCAATTTAAGTTTGCAGATTGGCGTTCATCGGGGCTTATAAACGCAAGTTTACCTTCTACATGCCAAGTTTTTTGATTCACAAGGCGAGGCTTCCAATCATCATAAAGCACTGTTTTAGATACGATTTGTTGAGCGCAGCCGCCTAAAAATAAAAAAGTTATAGCTAAAATAAAATATTGTCGAGTCAAATGTTGTTCCTTACTTTCCATATTCCGCTGATTTTTGGTAAAATTGCCGTCCTAAAGTAGGGCTCAGCAATATTTGGCAAATATGACCATAATAGCACTAGGTATAAATCACAAAACCGCTTCCGTAGAACTACGTGAAAAAGTAGCTTTTTCGCCTGAGCAAATTTCAGAGGCGTTACAACAATTAAGCGGTCATGCTGACTTTAATGAAGCGGTTATTGTCTCTACGTGCAATAGAACCGAAATCTATTGTAGCCTTGCTCAGCAAAATTCCCAAATACTGTTGACTTGGCTTGCCAGTTTCCATGGTTTAGATGAACATGAACTGAGTAGTAATATATATTGTCACGAAGACAATGACGCAATAAATCATCTGATGCGTGTCGCGTGTGGGTTAGATTCATTAGTCCTAGGCGAACCGCAAATTCTTGGGCAAATAAAGCAAGCTTATTATAGTGCTAAAACCCACGACGCTGTAGGTGTTACGTTTGATCGCTTATTTCAAAAAACATTTTCGGTAGCTAAAGAAGTTCGCACAGAAACAAATATAGGCGCCAGCGCCGTGTCTGTTGCATTTGCAGCTGTTAATTTAGCAAAGCATATTTATGGCAAACTTGATAAAACAAATGTGCTATTGATAGGCGCGGGTGAAACCATAGAGCTTGTTGCTAAACATTTATATCAAAATGAGCCACAAAAAATTACAGTAGCAAACAGAACAATAGAGCGAGCACGCAATTTAGCTGATGAAGTGTCGGCTGATGTTATTGCATTGGCGCAGTTACCAGAGCGTTTACATAAAGCGGATATAATTATAAGTTCTACTGCAAGTACACTTCCTATTATAGGGAAAGGCGTGGTAGAGCAGGCGCTTAAACAGCGCCGCAATAAACCTATGTTGTTTATTGATATTGCTGTGCCGCGCGATATAGAAAGCCAAGTTGGTGAACTCGATGCGGCTTATCTATATTCAGTTGATGACTTGCAAACGATTGTCAGCGAAAATATGGCTGCGCGCGAGCAAGCAGCACAGCAAGCGCAAATTATTATTACCGAACGCACTAAAGAGTTTTTAATGTGGTTGCGTTCACTCGATTCAGTGGGGTTAATTCGTCATTATCGAAACGATGTTCAAACAATAAAGTCGGAATTAGTAGAAAGAGCTGTTAGCCAACTTTCTAGTGGTAAAGATGCAGAAAAAGTAATTTTAGAGTTGGCCAATAAATTAACCAATCGCTTAATGCACGCGCCTACCCGTGCTATTCAAGATGCAGCGAAAAAAGGTGAAGTGGCTCAATTAAATCAATTGAAAAAAATGTTAGGTATTGACCAGGAATAACCGTTAAATGAAAGAGTCTGTTTACAACAAATTAGAAACCTTAGTTGAGCGTTATGAAGAAGTACAAGCGCTACTAAGCGATCCGTCGGTCATTAGTGATCAAAATCGTTTTCGTGGGCTTTCAAAAGAATATTCTGAGCTTGAAGAAATCGTAAAAACGTTTTTAACTTATAAAGAAACGCAAGACGATTTAGCCAGTGCAGAAGAAATGCTTAAAGATTCTGACCCTGATATGCGTGAAATGGCGCAAGAAGAATATAAAGAAGCTAAAGCACAAATCCTGGTAATTGAAGATCAAATTCAAGTATTAATGCTGCCAAAAGATCCGCGAGATAACAACAATGTGTTTGTTGAAGTACGTGCTGGAACGGGCGGTGATGAAGCGGCTATTTTTGCTGGTGACTTATTTCGTATGTACAGCCGTTATGCAGAAACTAAAAAATGGAAAGTAGAAGTTGTGAGCACCAATGAAGGTGAGCACGGTGGTTACAAAGAAGTTATTGCAAATATTAGTGGCGAAGGCGTTTACGGTCAATTAAAGTTTGAATCAGGTGTACACCGCGTACAACGCGTTCCTGAAACTGAATCTCAGGGCCGTGTTCATACTTCTGCGTGTACAGTTGCGGTAATGGCTGAAGTACCGGAGGCCGAAGCGATTCAAATTAATACTGCTGATTTAAAAGTAGATACATTTCGTGCATCAGGCGCAGGTGGCCAGCACGTTAATAAAACAGATTCGGCTATTCGACTTACGCATATACCAACAGGGGTTGTGGTTGAGTGTCAGGACCAACGTTCGCAGCATAAAAACCGTGCTAAAGCGATGTCTGTACTTGCAGCTCGACTGCAGCAAGCTGAAGATGAAAAGCGTCATGCGGCAGAAGCATCTGAACGTCGTGACTTAGTAGGAAGTGGCGATCGTTCTGAACGAATCCGTACTTATAACTATCCGCAAGGTCGTATTACTGATCACCGTATTAACTTAACACTTTATCGTTTAAACGAAGTGGTAGCCGGTGATTTAAGCGCGATTATTGACCCGTTAATGCAAGAGCATCAGGCTGATTTACTTGCCGCGATGGGCGACGAGTAATTGTGAGCCAAACCCTCGAACAAGCTATTGCTGCAGGGGCTGAATTATTAGCCGCTAGCAGCGAAAGCGCCAAATTAGACGCACAAGTTTTACTGCTTCATATTCTTCAAAAACCTCACAGTTACCTTTTCACTTGGCCAGAGCATGCGCTTAATGCTGAACAACAACAGCAATTTAATACATTTTGCCAACGACGTTTAAACGGTGAACCTGTTGCACATATTACGGGGCAACGTGAATTTTGGAGCTTGTCGCTTGAAGTTAACGCAACAACTTTAATACCTCGACCTGATACCGAAACGTTAGTAGAACAAGCACTTGAAGTGGCTGTACCTGCTACAGCTAAAGTGCTTGATTTAGGCACTGGCACGGGGGCAATCGCACTGGCGCTTGGCAGTGAAATGCCTAACTGGAATATTATTGCAGTAGATAGAGTGAATGAAGCGGTAGCATTGGCTAAGCGCAACCAACAGCGTTTGGCGATCAATAATGTAAACGTTAAACAAAGTAATTGGTTTAGTGCGCTGGAAAATGAAAAATTTAACCTAATTGTCACTAATCCTCCTTATATTGAGAGTGATGATATACATTTAAATCAAGGTGATGTTCGCTTTGAGCCGCTTTCAGCTTTGGTTGCTGATGATTCGGGAATGTCTGATATAAAACAAATAATTATACAATCACGTGACTATTTACTATCTAATGGCTATCTTTTAATAGAGCACGGTTTTGATCAAGGTAAAGCTGTTCGTGATTTTTTTAAACAAATGGCGTTTATTAATATTAAAACAGTTAAAGATCTTGGTGATAATGACCGTGTAACACTCGCACAGTGGACTTGAAAAATAACAATTGCCTGCTTGTGTGTTAAATAATGCCATGAAGGAATTTTTATTATGATGGGTGATTTTTTGTTTTCGGACGAGCCAGAAGAATCAGTTAGTGAGATTGAGCAAGGCACCTGGAAAGTATTAATCGTTGATGACGAGCCTGAAGTTCATGCTGTTACAAAGTTAGCATTGAGTGATTTTGAGTTTCAGAATAAGCGCTTAGAATTTATAAGCGCTTATTCTGGTGCTGAAGCAAAACAACTAATAGACGTGCATACAGATGCAGCGATTGTATTGCTCGATGTTGTCATGGAAACGGATGATGCTGGCTTACAGGTCGCTAAGTACATCCGTGAAATAGCACAAAACAACCATATCCGTATTATATTAAGAACAGGCCAGCCAGGCCAAGCGCCCGAGAGGCAAGTAATTGTTAATTACGATATTAATGATTACAAATCGAAAACAGAATTAACCGCGCAAAAGCTATTTACTGTTATTATGTCAAGCCTTCGCTCTTATCGCGATATCATAACCATAGAGCAATCGCGAGAAGGGCTAGAAAAAATAATAAAAGCATCAAGAGATATATTTTCGGCGCATTCAATAGAGAGCTTTATTGAAGGTGTGATGCAACAGCTCGTTTCTCTCTTAGGTATCGCCGAACAAGCTATGTACGCGACCACATTAGTAGCCAAAAATCCAGAGGAAAGAAATAATAAAAAACTAATTGTGTGTTCTGGCACGGGGGATTTTGAGAAAAGTGAAGGTAAAGAGTTAGAGCAGGTACTAGAAGAAGGCCAATTAATGGCTTGTGAACAAGCGCTAATTAATAAGTCGATTATATACAAAGATAATTATCTTTTTGCATACTGTACGAGTGAATATAATCATAAATCAATGCTGTTTATATCAGGTATACCAAAAAATTTAACAGAGACGCAGCGCCATTTAATTGAAATTTTTTCGCAAAATGTGCAATTAGCATTTGAAAATGTACAGTTACAATCTGAAATTGAAGCGACGCAGCAAGAGCTTGTTTTTAGATTAAGTGAAGCCGTTGAGCAGCGCTCAAGTGAGACAGGTAATCATGTTAAACGTGTTGCACATATTTGCCATATTTTAGCAACAGGTTATGGTTTATCTAAGCATAATGCGGAGTTGATCCGCTTAGCATCACCATTGCACGATGTCGGTAAAGTCGGTATTCCTGATGCAGTGTTGAACAAACCTGCCAAATTAGATGCCCAAGAATGGGAGGTGATGAAAACCCATACAGAAAAAGGGTATATTATTTTAAAAGATTCACCGCATGAAATAGTGAATGCCGGTGCGGTTATAGCTAAAGAACACCATGAAAAGTGGGATGGTTCAGGTTATCCTCAAGGTTTGAAAGGTGAAAATATTAATATATTTGGCCGCATTGTTGCATTAGCAGATGTATACGATGCACTTCGCCACAAACGTTGTTATAAAGAGTCTTGGACATTACAAAATGTAATCGATGAAATAAATGAGCAAAAGGGCAAGCATTTTGAGCCTAAGCTTGTTGACATCTTTAACGACAAAATTAATGAGTTGGAAGCGGTACTTATTCGTTTCCCCGATTAAAGTATTTTTTTAAAACAGAAGTTTAGAGGCATATGGATTATTTAGCAGTAAAACACTCGCACATGGCAATTGCATTATTAAGTGTGATTTTATTTTATGTTCGTTCTTTTTCGAGAATGGGAAGTGGTAAAATAGCAAAGAACAAACTGGTATTTATTGGTAGCCACAGTATAGATACCTTGCTACTAGTTTCTGCATTGGCACTTGTATTTATGGCAAAAATCAACCCGCTTGAACAATTATGGCTTTTAGAAAAGATTGTATTAGTAGTGGCTTATATTTTTATTGGCATTAAAAGTTCTAAACAAACGCAAGTGCAAGCAAAAATTATTTATACAATCATTAATACGTTAGTTATTTTAGCGATAGGCTATTTAGCAACGTCTAAATCCGCTTTATTATTTTAACGATTTAATAATTAGGGCTTTATACTTGTTTTGTAAAGCCCTTGTTGTAGCTCCCTCCTTAAATAATCAACGCATTACTATATTGGTATCTAACTTTAAAATTAGGTAAACTACGTCTTCGTTTTCTAGAAATGTTGTAGTATTGATGACCACCCTCGGGTTTGATGAACACGATGAATCATATATTGATGATGCTTATGACGAATTTACGCCAGCGGCCATCTATCGTTGTATAAAAGCGGAATCTAAATGGGATCCTCAGATAGATTTAACAGCAAGGTTCGAAACCTTAACTGACTTTGAGCAGAAAATTGATGCGTTTTGTTTAAAATTAAGAGACGAGCACGAACGCTTAGATAAATTGCTTGATACTTTTTATAGCAATTGGCTATTCAGTGCTTCTAGCTTGAAAGTACCTGAGTATAAATTAAATAGTTTAAGTTACGCACTAACGATGCGAAGTGGTTCTCCAACAACGTTAGCTATTTTGCTTTGCCATTTTTTACAACACGCTAAACTTGATGCCAGCATCAGCTTGAACCAAGGTGAACTAGGTGTTCATGTTGCCATCAGTGATGAAGAAGGTTACATAATAGAGCCAAGTAGTGGGCAACAAAGCTGGTATATAATCCCTGAAAATGCAGATGAGGATGATGGTCAAGAGCAAGAACCCCTAGAACTCATTTTTGATGATGAGGTATATAAGTTGTTTTTAGCGCAGCAAAAATGGTCGTTTATTAGTGAAAATAAATTTGGTCACGCTTTAGCCTGTGTAGAAATGCTAATGGAATTAATAGGTGATGACCCTTATGAAAGACGTGACAGAGGCTATTTATTAAATCAATTAGATTGCCCTAAAATGGCGCGTGCAGATTTACAGTTTTTTATTGATGAGTGCCCAGACGATCCCGCTATTGAGATCATTCAATATCAAATAGAAGAACTAGAAGATAATAATAAAACTCACCATTGAGGTGTGTTGACCTTTCAAAATTGATGTTGAAAGATTAATACATCTACAGAATAGGAATAGTTATGGTTGAAGCTCAAAGCGCATTAATCACCAATGATGCCGTTGTACTTGGTTTACTTGCTGTTATTTTAGGGTTTATTTTTAAAACCTCGAGCAGCGAACGCCCAGCCCTAAAAACCTTTTATAAATACGTACCCGCTTTATTACTTTGTTACTTTTTACCATCATTGCTCAATACATTCGGTATTGTTGATGGCAATAAGTCGAATGTTTATTATGTAGCTTCGCGCTATTTACTGCCTGCCTGTTTAATACTTCTTACCATTAGCATTGATTTAAAAGCCATACTTAATTTAGGCCCTAAAGCACTTATTATGTTTCTAGTCGGTACCTTGGGTATCGTTATAGGTGGGCCTCTAGCTATTTTAGTCGTCAGTGCTGTTGATCCGAGTATTGTTGGTGGCCATGGTCCTGATGCTGTTTGGCGCGGTATGACAACGGTTGCCGGTAGCTGGATTGGTGGTGGTGCAAACCAAGCTTCTATGAAAGAGATGTTTGAAGTCGGGGGAGATATCTTTTCTGTTATGGTGACGGTTGATATTATCGTGGCAAATATTTGGATGGCTGTTTTATTATTAATGGCAGCAAATCATAAAAAAATTGATGCCGCAATTGGTGCAGATACCAGCGCAATTGAAGGTTTAAAACGTCGGATAGAAGCGTACCATGCAGAACATGCTCGTATACCAACACTTAATGATTATATGGTGTTGCTTGCTATTGCATTTGGTATTACTGGTTTTGCGCATTTTTGCGCTGACTTTCTTGGACCTTATTTTGGTAGCACTTATGAATGGGCAAAAGAATACAGCTTAAACAGTAAGTTCTTTTGGTTAATAGTTATATCAACGACAATTGGTATTAGTTTATCGTTTACTAAAGTGAGGCAAATAGAAGCGTTTGGCGCTTCAAAAGTGGCCTCTAGCTTTTTATATATTTTAGTTGCTGCGATTGGTTTGCATATGAATGTAACCGCCATTTTTGATAATCCTGGCTTGTTTTTAGTGGGGGCTATTTGGATGCTGGTGCATGCAAGCTTAATGTTATTAGTTGCTAAACTAATTAAAGCACCATTATTTTATATGGCAGTGGGCTCACAAGCTAATGTGGGCGGAGCCGCTTCAGCGCCTATTGTTGCATCAGCATTTCATCCGTCGCTTGCACCAGTGGGTGTATTATTAGCCGTACTTGGTTATGGCGTGGGTACGTATATGGCTTATTTTTGTGGATTAATGATGCAAGCAGTTGCACCATAAGGAATTAAAATGAAAGACCAAATTATTAAAATCAATGAAATAGAATTAGCAAACAACAAACCATTTGTGTTGTTTGGCGGTATTAACGTATTAGAATCTCGTGATTTAGCTATGCGTGTTGCAGAGCATTACGTCGAAGTAACCACTAAATTAAATATTCCTTATGTATTTAAAGCCTCGTTTGATAAAGCTAATCGCTCTTCAATTAATTCGTACCGTGGTCCAGGTATGGAAGAAGGTTTAAAAATATTTGAAGAGATTAAAAAAACCTTCAATATTCCACTTATTACCGATGTACATGAACCACACCAAGCCGCACCTGTTGCTGAAGTAGTTGATGTGATTCAGTTACCTGCATTTTTAGCACGTCAAACAGATTTAGTGGTTGCGATGGCAAAAACGGGTGCAATTATTAACGTGAAAAAACCACAGTTTTTAGCGCCGCACGAAATGCGTCATATCATTACTAAATTTAATGAGGCGGGTAACAATAACATCGCGCTTTGCGAGCGTGGTTCGAGCTTTGGTTACAATAACTTAGTAGTTGATATGCTAGGCATGGATGACATGAAAGCTATGGCGCCTGTCATTTTTGATGCAACACATGCATTACAACGCCCAGGTGGTCGTACAGATTCGGCTGATGGGCGTCGTGCTCAAGCTGCTGAGCTTGCTCGCAGTGGTATGGCATTAGGTATTGCTGGTTTATTTATAGAAGCGCACCCTAACCCTAACGAAGCTAAATGTGATGGTCCTTGTGCGCTAGCGCTTAGTAAGCTCGAAGGTTATCTATCGCAAATGAAGGCGGTTGACGATTTAATTAAAAGTTTTGCACCACTTGATACAAGCGCAAACGACTTATAATTAGCAATGTCTATGTTTAGGTTATATTTAAAAAGCGACTAAGGTCGCTTTTTTTACACCTTAAATATACTCTTTCTCAGCATAGGTATATAATTCACAGCATAAGAAAAACTAATTCTAAGCTTGGTTATCATGTCAAGACGGGTACCTCCATTAAACGCACTAAAAGCTTTTGAAGCGGCAGCGCGTCATTTAAGTTTTACAAAAGCGGCGGAAGAGCTTTATGTAACGCAAGCGGCTGTAAGTCATCAAATAAAAACACTTGAAGAACATTTAGGATTAAAGCTGTTTTTACGTAAAAATCGCTCGTTATTATTAACCGAAGAGGGGCAAGGTTACTTCCTCGATATTAAAGAGATTTTTACACAGCTTATTGATGCAACCGAAAAGCTATTAGCTCGAGGGGCTAAAGGCTCATTAACGGTAAGTTTGACTCCAAGTTTTGCAATTCAATGGCTTGTGCCACGCTTAAGTTTATTTAATGAGTTACATCCCGAGATTGACGTACGGATCAAAGCGCAAGACCAAGACGAAAACTCATTAACAGATGATGTTGATGTGGCGATTTATTATGGTCGCGGTCATTGGAGCGGTGTACAAACGTATAAGTTGCATACTGAATATTTAGTCCCTTTGTGCAGCCCGATGTTGTTGAGCGGTCCAAAGCCGCTTGATCAGCCTAGCGATTTAGCACAACACACTTTATTGCACGATACCACACGTAAAAATTGGAAAACGTGGATGAAAACGGCCGGTGTGCGCAACGTTCAAGTTAACCAAGGACCTATTTTTAGTCACTCTTCTATGGTGTTGCAAGCTGCTGTGCACGGGCAAGGAGTTGCAATTGGTAACAGTGTGTTAGCTAAACCTGACATTGACGCGGGGCGCTTAGTGATCCCATTTAATCACAGTCTTGAAAGTAAAAACGCCTATTATTTAGTCCTTAGAGAATCACAAACAGAGCTGGGTAAAATAGTATCCTTTAAAGAGTGGATGTTGAGCTTAGTAGAGCAAGAGCAAGAATATTAATATGATTGAATGGTTTAAAAGTTCTAAGCAGACTGCTTTTGCACAATTTATATTTGCCCATGGTGCAGGTGCAGGCAGTGACTCTGACTTTATGCAGCAAATGGCAAAATTAATCAGTGATCAGGGCGTTGATGTTGGCTTATTTGATTTTGAATATATGCAAATAGCCAAACAAACGAATAAGCGCAGGCCGCCTGAGCGAGCACCCAAATTACTCAGTTATTACGAGCAAATACTTAACCACATCCAGCCAAACGTTCCGTTATTTATTGGAGGCAAGTCTATGGGGGGGCGAATGGCATCCATGCTTGCGTGTACGACAGAGCACCCGGTTTTAGGTGTACTTGCGTTTGGCTACCCGTTTCATCCTCCTGGTAAGCCTGAAAAGCTTCGCACTGATCACTTTGCGGATGTTGTTTGTCCATTTTTAGTACTGCAAGGCGAGCGAGATACATTTGGTACCCGCGAGGAGCTTGCAACAATGGCTATGCCTATGCAGCCTCAATATATATGGTTAACTGACGGCGATCACTCACTTAAACCTCGTAAAAAAAGTGGTGTTACTGAGTTACAAAATAGAGAAACTGCTGCCCTTGGCGCAGTTGAGTTTATTAAAAACAATTTAGATTCAAATTTAGAGAGTAATTAATGATTAAGTTATTTTTAATGGCGGGCAGTCTTTTTTGTATGTTTTCGGTCATATTAGGTGCATTTGCGGCTCATGGTTTAAAAAGTCGTTTATCGGAGTATTCGTTAGGAGTATTTAAAACCGCCGCTGAGTATCAAATGGTGCATGGACTTGCGCTTATTGCGGTTGCCATTTTAATTAAGTGGGGCATAAATCTGAGCTGGGCTGGTGGTTTTTTTATAACAGGCACACTACTTTTTAGTGGCAGTTTATATTTACTTGCTCTAACGGAGATGAAATGGCTAGGGCCAATAACACCAATTGGTGGGTTGTGCTTTATTATTGGTTGGATTGTTATTTTAGTGCAAGTTGCACGATTTAAGTTTTAAAGAGTTTAAGGGTTAATATGTCTAGTGTTGTGATTTACTGTCGTAGTGGTTTTGAAAACGATGCCGCTGCTGAAATAACATTTCACGCTGCCGAGCAAGGGTTTGCAGGTTATGTAAAAGCAAAACCAAATACAGGTTACGTTGTTTATGAATGCTTTGAAGCGCATCACAGCGACGAAATAATCAAAAAAGTTGATTTTAAAAATATGGTGTTTGCACGCCAATGGTTTGCCGGTACATTACTAGAAAACATGCCAGTAGAGGATCGCGTTGGCGCGGTAGTTGAAGCTGCAAAAGAGTTTACATTGTGCTCTGAGTTACGCGTTGAAACACCTGATACAAACGAAGGTAAAGAGCTTTTAACGTTTTGTAAAAAAATATCAACCCCGCTAAAAAAAGCGCTTGAAAAACAAAACACAGTATTGCGTGAACCAAGAGCAAATCGTCCAGTAATGCATGTTATGTTTTTAACAAATAACACGGCTTACGTGGGTTACTCATATAGTTTTAATAATTCTCCATTTTTTATGGGTATTTTACGTCTTCGCATGCCAAGCGATGCACCAAGTCGTTCAACGTTAAAGCTAGATGAAGCATTTAATGTGTTTATTCCTGAACAACAACGCGAGTCACGCGTGGCAGCGGGTATGCGCAGCGTTGATTTAGGTGCATGCCCAGGTGGTTGGACCTATCAGCTTGTACGTCGAGGCATGTTTGTAAGCGCGATTGATAATGGCCCAATGAACGATGATTTAATGGAAACAGGGCAAGTTAAGCACTTTAGAGCTGATGGCTTTAAATATCGCCCAGAAAAAAGAAACATCACGTGGTTGGTCTGTGACATGGTAGAAAAACCAACTAAGGTGACCACGTTAATGATTGACTGGGCCGTGAACGCCTATGCAAAAGAGTTTATATTTAACTTAAAGTTACCGATGAAAAAACGCTTTGATAGTGTTTACGAATGCCTTTCAATGATCCGAAAAGAACTTGAAAAACAGGGTATTAATTATGAGTTGCAAGCTAAGCATTTGTATCATGATCGTGAGGAAATAACGGTTCATTTAAACGTTATTAAGGTGCCACAAAATCTATATAGCTAAGTTTTATTAGTAATAAAATGGGTCACTTGACCCATTTTTTGTAGATTTAATTACGATATTTAGGCCTGTAATTATCAACCCATAAGCGAGTTGCGCCGCATACCGCTACCGGCATTACGATTAAATTTATAAATGGTATGGCTGTTAATAACATAACGGCGAAGCCAAACCCATACGACAAACCTTGTTTACTTTTTAAATCATCTTTCATGTGTTTAAAGCTAACTTTATGGTTATCGAATGCATAGTCTTCATATTGCACAGCGAACATCCAGCAGGTAAATAGTACCCACAGTACTTGCCCAATAACAGGTAATATCCACAGTAATATAAAAAAGCCAATTGCGCGTGGTAGGTAATAGCAAAGTTTTGTCCACTCCCGGCCAAGCATGCGTGGCACATCTTTTAATAACTCAGCAAAGCCATCATCATTAATTTTTTGACCTGTTAAATAAAGCTCCACTTTTTCGCTCAATAAAGCGTTAAAAGGTGCAGCAATAAAGTTGGTGATCACCGTAAATAGCATGCTGTAGCTAAATAAAACGATTAATATAGCAATAGGCCACATTAACCATTCAAGCCAACTTAACCACTCAGGAAGCATATTATTAATGTAACTGAAGCTGTCGCTTAGCCATCCAAATAAAAAAAACAGCGAGCTACCAAAAAGTAAAATATTAATTAACAGCGGGATCAAAACAAAGCGCTTTAATCCTTTTTGAGTAATTAATTTAAAACCTGAAAAAAAATATTCCATACCTTGTGTGATCTGCACAGCAACCTCAAAAATGTTTACTACTGAAGCTAGTATAAGTAGCTGAGCTTTTTTGAACAGTATTTTTAAGTAACAAAGTGTTTAATTTTACGTATTAAGATACAAAGTAATAAAGTTAAATAATCTGAACTCTGGCTGCTTCATTGATACTTAACCTGAACTCTGGATAATAAATCTATCTCGAGAAAAATAAATTTAAATATCATTATGGTTCAATATGTTAGTAAATCTCTTAACCAGAGTTCAGGTTACTTATCAATTTACAAAAATCGTTGTTAATTTATTTATGGTCGTATGGCAAACATGTAATAATATGCTGCTGTTTTAAAACGAGTAACGTTTGATGTCTAAAATATTTATCATTGGTTTGCCCAGAACCGGTACTACCAGTATTAGTGTAGCCCTGTTAGAAATGGGGTTGTTAGTAGCGCACACTGCGTTTACCAAAAAAGCATTCGAGATGGCAGATGCTGTATCAGATGCGCCTTGTTTCAGTGATTATATGCATTTAGATACGTTATTTCCTGGCGCAAGATTTATTTATCTAAGTCGAGACGTAGATAAATGGGTACCTTCAATCACCATGCTACTTCAGAAAATGGCACCGCATTTGGAGCCAAAAACAGGTAAATTTAACCCTATTCTCAAACGTAGTTTTCATTCTTTATTTCCGGCAACATTGCCTTTAACCCACAATGCATTAGCTGAGTGTTATTTAAACCACGAACGTGCTGTTTTCACCTATTTTAAAGACCGTAATGATTTTTTAGCCATTGACGTTAGTGAACCCAATAGTTTACTCAAATTAAAACAATTTTTAGGTAAAACAGTAGAAGGAGACACTGATTTTCCTAAATTAAATGTTGGTAGCCAGGTTGCGAATTGGAAGGAATATAAACACCCAAATAAAATTAACTCTAATTTGGCCGGTGCAGAGCATAGAAAATACTTTGATTACTAGGGGCTGTTGATCTTTCAAGTATACTTTTTAAACAGCATAGTGAGCAGGTATAATTTACTTCGCCAAAAACAAAAAATAGCGACTCACTATGCCAAGACTAATGTTAACAGATGAACGTTGGGAAATCCTGTACAAAGCAATGTTAAGTTCAGGGAGAATTTATGATAAGCCTGCACATCGAATAACGATGGAAGGAATACTCTATCGGATGCGAACAGGTTTGCCATTTCGCTATGTCGAAGTAATCTTAAGTAAATATTCAAATCAATGATAAATAAACTAAACAAGGTTGTTCATTTATTACAATTCGGTATAGTTTGCTAACATATTTTTAAATAAAATTGAGATTTTCTCTATGCAGTTAGTCGATTTAAACCCAAATGACCAGGATGTGATTAATGTTTTTTCTGATATCGACCGACTTATAAATTCTTTGTACCCTGTTGCAACAGCACAATCGCTTACCGTTGGCGAGCTCAATGATGCAAATGTTTATGCTATTGGATTAAAGAATGAAGATGGAATTATTGCATGTGGGGCCATTGTTAAGCAGTTTGATGAAGTTGCTTACGGTGAGATCCGACGACTTTACGTAAATCCTAGCTACCGTAATCGAGGATTGTCTCGTCGTATTATGCAGATTTTATTGCATCATGCGGGCGAAGAACAAATTCCGCTGATAAGGTTAGAAACTGGACCTAAACAAATCAAGTCAATAAAGTTATACGAAAACCTTGGTTTTAAGCAATGTAGCAGTTTTGGAGCTTATCAAGACAACCCACAAAGCGTATTTATGGAACTAGGACTGAGTCAATAAGAGCTGAACGTATTTTTCTGTATTAAATTTACCTCATCTTGTTAAATTGTATCACGTACCCATAAAGGTATATTTTAATGTCAATAATTAACAATATGTATATTATTAACTTAATATAATTCGTGGGAATTAAAAAACCTCATAAGTCATGACTATACTTACAGGTTATGGCAGCTACAATTAAATAATTGAAAGTGAACCGCTTTAGCTCTAGTGTGAATCTTTAATTAACATATTATAAATCAAGAATAAAAATAATTAATACGTATGGTGGAATATGGATACAACTAGGTTAAGAAAGTTATTATCCCATCAACAAGGGATCTTGTCTAAAATTGCATTAGGCACTCCCCTAAATGATATTCTTAATGACATTTGTTTATCTATTGAAGAAATTATTGAAGATGAATCAGCTAAGTGCTCAATTCTATCGTTAAAAGATGGGCAACTTTTTCATTGTGCCGCCCCCAATATTGACGAAAAATATTGCCAAGCTATAAATGGAATTGCGATCGGTCCTAACATGGGTTCATGTGGTACTGCCGCTTATTCTAATCGTCGTGTCATCGTTGAAGACATTGCGGTTTCTCCTCTTTGGGTAGAATTTAAAGAACTTGCTCTGGGTTTTGGTTTGAAGTCATGTTGGTCAACACCTATTATTTCAACACAATCAATGACTTTAGGCACTTTTGCTATTTATCATGGGACAGCCAAATCACCATCAGTTCAAGATTTAGAGTTAATTGATTATTTTGTACACTTTTCAAGTATTGCATTAGAAAAAAATGTTGAATCACTCAATGCGAAAAAACTGATAGCTGATTTACAGCAAAGTAATGAAAAATTTAAAGCATTCACTAAAGTTATGCCTGATCTGATTTTAATTTTAAGTGAAGAAGGTGAATACACTGACATTTATGGTTCCTCTAACGATTTATTGTGTAAATCACCAAGGGAAATAATTAATAAAAATGTGAGTGACGCGCTTCCTGAAAGAGAGGCATTGTTGGTTATGGATGTGATTGCGCAAACATTAGCAACCAACGATGTTCAATTTTTTGAATATGAGCTTGAAACCCAAAAAGGTAAAATTACTTTTGAAGGGCGAACAGCTCCTTTGGATCATTATCACCCAAATAATCCATCGCAAAGGCATGTTGTATGGATGGCTAGAGATATTTCGATCCGTAAAAATGCAGAAAAAGAAATCGAAAAGCTCGCTTTTTTTGATGCACTTACGGGCCTACCAAATAGGCGAATGTTAAGTGATAAACTCGCTTTATGTGTAGAAAAAATAAAACACACTCATAAAACGGCGGCTTTATTATTTTTAGATTTAGATAATTTTAAAAGAATTAATGATTCGCTAGGGCATAGTGCAGGTGATGAAGTGTTAATTGAATTGGCGAATCGGCTCAGTGCCGTTTTAAATAATTCAGGTACATTAGCACGAGTCGGAGGGGATGAATTCATTGTTTTGTTAGAGCATGTTGGCGAAAAACAAGATCACGCTAATATAGAATCGGAAAATATTGCAAAAAAACTACAGGGCGTATTCAATGAGAAGTTTGAAGTTGGCAATTTAGCATTTCAGGTGAGTTGTAGCATTGGTATTTGCTTAATTGATGATATAAATTTAATTCCTGACAATATATTAAAGTTTGCTGATACAGCTATGTACCGTTCTAAAATGAAAGGAGGCAACAGCTGTAGTTTTTATGATCCCGCGCTGCAAACCTTACTAGAGAATCAAGCTGAACTTGAAACAGATATTGTAAGAGCGATAGCGTGTGATGAATTTTGTGCGTATTTTCAACCTCAAATAAATGCCACGGGACACATTGTTGGGGCCGAGGCACTTATTAGATGGGATCACCCGAATAAAGGGTTAATAGCGCCCAATGAATTTATTCCGATAGCAGAACAATACGGGCTGATTCAAAAGTTACAAAATATTGTACTTCGCGATATATGTATTCTAATTAATGAATTGAGTAGCAATAAAATCATTAATGAATCATTTTGCATCTCAATTAATATAAGCCAATGCCAATTTAATTCGTCCACTTTAAAAAGTGAGTTACTCAAAGCCATTACTCATTTTAATGTACTGCCATCACAAATTAAGCTAGAAATCACTGAGTCAATGTTATCTGGTGATATAGTCAGCATGATTTATCAAATGGAAGAGCTAAAAGATAAAGGGTTTATGTTTTCCATCGATGACTTTGGTACCGGTTATTCTTGTTTAACGCACTTAAGCGCTTTTCCGGTCAAAGAATTAAAAATAGATAAAAGCTTTATTGATAAGGTTTTAGATAACGGCACAGGCTTTAGCATTGTACAAACAATTATAAATTTAGGTAAAAGCTTAAATTTATCGGTGGTGGCTGAAGGTGTTGAACAATTAGCACAATATGAAATGCTTAAATTAATGAATATTGACTCAATTCAAGGTTATTTAATTGCAAAGCCCATGCCTCACAATCATTACTTGCAATGGCACAAAGATCACTTTGAAAAGACACTATAATACCAATTTTATTAAAAAAATGATCATTCTAGCGTATTAA
>NZ_PNDU01000098.1:0-18080 GCF_005886635.1 Pseudoalteromonas sp. S558
TAAACAACGTTATAGTGCAATTTAATTCGTTAAATTGATCAAAGATTTATGCAGGTTGGTATTAGTAATACTGTGATCTATTCACCGTAATCATCACATATTAAAAAAGCCAGTAACAAGGTTACTGGCTTTTTAATTAAACGGTTATAAACAAGGATCGATTATCTAATCTTAGGATCTAGCTCGCCGCTTAAGTATTTAAGATGCATCTCATCGAGTGAAATTGGTTTAATTTTACTTGCCTGACCAGAGGTACCAAACGAGTTATAGCGTGCAACACAAATCTCTGTCATTGCTTTAGTTGCTTCTGCTAGGTATTTACGTGGATCAAAGTTAGATGGGTTTAACGCTAGGTGACGTCGGATTGCACCGGTAGATGCTAAACGCAAGTCGGTATCAATATTGACCTTACGCACACCAAATTTAATACCTTCAACAATCTGTTCAACCGGCACACCATACGTTTCTGGAATTTCGCCACCATACTGATTAATAATTTCTAACCACTCTTGTGGAACAGAAGATGAACCATGCATCACTAAATGCGTGTTAGGAATACGTGCATGAATCGCTTTAATACGATCAATTGCTAAAATATCATCGGTTGGTGGACGCGTAAATTTATAAGCACCATGCGATGTACCACAAGCAATTGCAAGTGCATCAACGTGTGTTTTATTTACAAAATCAGCCGCTTCTTCAGGATCTGTTAGCATTTGCTCAGTCGTTAAAATACCTTCTGCGCCAACGCCATCTTCTTCGCCTGCTTCACCCGTTTCAAGTGAACCGAGCACACCTAGCTCGCCTTCAACCGATACACCACAGGCATGCGCCATAGCAACAGTTTCGCGCGTTACTTCTACATTGTATTCGTAGCTTGAAGGGGTTTTACCGTCGCTCATTAACGAGCCATCCATCATTACTGATGAAAAACCAAGCTGAATTGAACGCTGACATACACCTGGCGATGTGCCGTGATCTTGGTGCATAACAACTGGGATATGTGGCCATTCTTCAACGGCTGCTAAAATCATATGACGAATAAATGGAGCACCAGCATAAGCACGTGCGCCCGCTGATCCCTGCACGATTACTGGGCTGTTTGTTTTGTCAGCCGCTTCCATTATTGCGCGCATTTGCTCTTGATTGTTAACGTTAAAAGCAGGTACGCCGTAACCATGCTCTGCTGCATGATCTAAAAGTTGTCGCATACTGATTAAAGCCATTGGGTATTCTCCAATTTATCGATAGTAGTTCCCTACTATCTAGTTTGAACGGATTTGTTAGTTTGGCGTTATTACAACACCACGAAAAACCACTGCTTTGCAGTAATATCCCGTATAAATTAACTATTAAATTAGGGTGAGAGGTATTTAATAATTAATTGCCGGCGAGGGTTATTACCCTCACCTTACGCGACTAAAGTTACTTAGCGCGAGATTCTAGCATTTCAACTGCTGGCAGCTTTTTGCCTTCTAAAAACTCTAAGAACGCACCACCACCGGTAGAAATATAAGATATTTTGTCGCTAATGCCGTATTTATCAATCGCAGCTAAGGTATCACCACCACCAGCAATTGAAAATGCATTTGAGTTAGCAATCGCTTGTGCAATAGCACGTGTGCCATTACCAAACTGATCAAACTCAAACACACCAACAGGGCCATTCCATACAACCGTGCCCGCATTTGCAATAATTTTTGCAAGTTTGCTCGCTGTATCAGGACCAATATCAAAAATCATATCGTCGCTTGTTACTTCGCTTACATCTTTAAGCGTAGCCACTGCAGAGTCAGAAAACTCATTACCTACCACTACATCTGTAGGTACTGGAATTTCGCCATTGTTTACTTTAGCTGCTGCACATAAACGGTTTGCTTCATCCATTAAATCGGCTTCATAAAGCGATTTACCAACAGGATGACCTGCTGCTGCAATAAAAGTATTAGCAATACCACCACCGGTTACAAGCTGATCGACAATTTTAGAAAGAGAATCTAAAACAGTTAACTTAGTTGATACCTTTGAGCCACCTACAATCGCTACTAATGGGCGAGCTGGATTATCAAGTGCTTTGCCTAATGCTTCAAGCTCAGCTGATAATAACGGACCTGCACAGGCAACATCAGCAAATAAGCCAACACCATGGGTAGACGCTTGTGCACGATGAGCCGTACCAAATGCATCCATTACGTATACATCACACAGCGCTGCTAGTTGTTTAGATAACGCTTCGTCGTTTTTCTTCTCGCCTTTATTAAAGCGCACGTTTTCAAACACAACGACTTCGTTATCAGCAACATCAACGCCGTTTAGGTAATCTTTTTCTAAGCGTACAGTTTGCTCAAGGGCATCGTTTAAGTAATCAGCTACAGGTGCTAGCGAAAACGCTTCATCATATTCCCCTTCCGTAGGACGGCCAAGGTGTGACATAACCATTACTTTAGCACCCATCTCAAGCGCTAATTTAATAGTAGGTAGTGCTGCACGAATACGCGCATCTGACGTCACTTCACCTGCTTTAACTGGTACATTTAAATCTTCACGAATTAATACGCGTTTGCCGTTTAAATCTAAATCTGCCATTTTTATGACCGACATGAACATCTCCTTAGTTAACGATACTGAACCTGAAAAATACGTTTAAAGTTATTATGTTAATACATCAAATTACTTATTTACTGTCATCATCGCACGCGCGGTATCGAGCATACGATTAGCAAAGCCCCACTCATTATCACACCACACCAATAATTTTATCAGTCGTTTATGACTAACACGTGTTTGCGTGCCATCAATAATACAAGAATGTGGATCGTGATTAAAATCAACTGATACAAGTGGCTCTTCGGTGTAACTTAAAATACCTTCAAGGCGGTCTTTCGCTTGTGCTTTAAGTGCGTTATTTACCGCATTTAAATCCACATCAGCATTAACCGTTACACTCAAATCCATTGCCGTGACATTTATCGTTGGCACACGTACAGCAATGGCTTCAAAGCGACCTTTAAATTTAGGTAATATGCGGTCTATACCACGGGCAAGCTTTGTATCTACCGGAATAATAGACTGACTTGCAGCGCGTGTACGGCGTAAATCATGATGATAACCATCAATCACTTGTTGATCGTTCATCGATGCATGAATGGTTGTAATAGCGCCCGACTCAATACCAAATGCATCATCTAACACTTTAATAACCGGTACAACACAGTTAGTTGTGCACGAGCCGTTAGACACAATAGTATGCTCGTTTTTAAGCTCATCGTCGTTGATACCGTACACAATCGTGGCATCAACATCGTTATCGGCCGGATGCGAAAACAATACCTTTTTAGCGCCTGCGGTAATATGTAACTGCGCGTGTTCACGCGAGTGATAAACCCCTGTACATTCAAGTACAATATCTACATCGAGCGTTTGCCAAGGCAATTCAATAGGGTTTTCTTCACAAAAAAGTGCAATGGTATCGCCTGCCACACTAATGGTGTCTTCACCAAGTTTTACAGGGAAAGAGAAACGACCGTGAGATGTGTCGTATTTTAATAAATGAGCAATAGCTTCAGGATCAGCAAGTTCGTTAATCGCAACAATTTTTATATCGTCGCTCAAACCAGACTCGTATAACGCGCGGACAATATTTCGACCAATACGACCAAAACCATTAATTGCAAGTTTGATTGCCATGAAATATAAAATCCACTCTAGTTACGTGCAGATAAAGGCAGTACACCTTTTAGATGGCCGTATTGTAATCGACCTTGGGTCTGATTATAAGAGGGAAGCATTAGAAACTTTGAATTAACATTTAAAAAGTGCCCATTAGAATCCTTTGTTTAAGCAACATATTAACGCTTGTTCAAAAGCCACCGCCAAGATTTGTGCTATTTCCTGCACCTCCACCAAAGCTTTTAGGCACGTTTACCCTCCTATCTTGCGTACGATAAAATAGCCATAAACCAATTGCTGCAAACAACGGAATTAACCATACTAATAGTATTTGAGCCGCTTTTTGAAACACTTCTAAGTCATCTCGCTTTACCAAAAACACACTCACTATTACATTCAGTAACGCAATAACACCAAATCCAATATATAAATAGTTTAATTCCATTGTGTGTCCTCATTGTTATTTTATTTCTAGGTCAAACACTACACTTATTGATGATGTAAAAATTATTGTTTCATCCACATACCGCACCTGTTCGAATGGATTTGAGTTAGCACCCGAACCTGAAAAAATTAAACTCTTAACGTTATTTGTAGGGTATCTTTGATGATTAGCAGTTGAATTAATACTATAAACTTTTCCAAGTTCAGCGCCAAATGCTTCAGCAAGTATGCTTCCCTTAGCTTTGGCGTTATCTATTGCTACTTGTGTTGCTTTTGCCTCTAATTTAAATCCTTTTGAAGATAAGCTTTCAATTTCCATAACATTATTTATTTTTACGCTTTGTGCAAATTCAATAAAATCATCTATTCTTTCAATATTTTTTAACGTTACTTTAATTTTTTTTCGCGCTAGGTACTTATCGCCTAAAAAAGTACCTGTTTCTATACCAATCATATTATTTACATGACTTGTTAAACCAGAGATAAAAATATCGCCTTGCTCAATACCATATCTATCTGCTCCTTTGGTTAGCAAGTTAACTCGTTCATCAACATCACGTTTCGCCTCAAGCAACGTATCTTTAGTGCTTATTACTTCAAAAGAAATCTTAGCCATATCGGGCTTTGCTAATACCTCTGCAGTACCCTGCACTGCAATATGGCGATTAGCAGGCAAGCTTGAATTAGCAAAAGTGATAAGTGGGAATAATGTTAGAAAAATAGTGATAATGAGTTTCATATTCGTTCCTTGAAGTGATTAGTTAGAAAATGATTACGTAACTGTACCTATAGTCATACAGATAACAATAAAAGTAAACTCTCTATCACTAAACCTCGGTGTTAAACTATAAGGCGTTTTATCGTTGGGTGTCGCTGTCCTCTACCCAGCCTACGTCAACTCGGCTACTTTTAGCTCTTTGCCACGGCTTATTTGATGGCACTGGGCTAGCAGTAACTCGGCGGTCGCTTGTGCATCGGTTAACGCATGATGGCAATGATAACTTGGTAACTCATAACGTATACGACAGGTATTAAGGGTTAAATCATCTTGTTTTATTTCAGTTGATTGGTTTAGTAAGCGCTTTTTCTCGATGTGGAGGGTGTCGAGTATCAGTTTAGGCCGCGTTGTTATATTGGCATTTTTTAGGGCTATTTTTAAAAAGCCCCAATCGAGCATGGCATTATGAAACACTAAAATACAATCACTAAAGTGGCTGCTTAGTCGCGTTAGTATACTGTGTAAACTTTGCCCTTTTGCTACCGTATCGTCATTTATACCGTGATAAACAGGGCTTTGTTCGAGGCTTATAACGTCTTTATTGATAATGTGCTGCGACTCACTCATTTTTATACATTGATTATCTATTTCCACCCACGCTACAGACACTATTTCATGCTGTTTGGCATCAAGGCCGGTAAGCTCTAAATCAATCACTAAGTAGCGTTGATGTAAGGCGTTTTTGCCTAGTAACCTGCGGCGCTTTAAATACCGAGTAAGTAGTTGTTTTACCATGCTCTACAAACTGCCGCGAGCAAATTTAAACGCGGCGGCTTGCTGCGCTTGCTTAACAAGGTAAAACGCTTCTTTTAGCTGATGACGCTCTAGTGAGTTTAATTTATTAGGATTAATGCAATTACTCGGCAAGCCCTCTTCGTTTATTTGCGTACTTAAGCGAAGCTGCGTTAAAAATCGCCAGCAATCTTTTAGATTGTATATATCTTCTTTGCTGATCAGTTTATGTTTTAACAGCGCGTCCAACCGCTCTTGCGTGTTAGCACGCCTAATACCGGCTTTTAAAGCGTATAACCGCACTATGTCGTTTATGATCACGACACCGCGTTTTTTTAAATCTATGTATTTATTATTTTTATCAGTTTTTTCGGTTTTAAATTTATTAAATAAACCAATAGGCACGCTGTTACTACTAATGTCAGTTGCCATAGCAGCATAAAATAAGTCGTTACGCGATATACGAATTAGCTGCTCGCAAAAAGCGGTATATAAGGCGTTTGAACCTTCAATAAATCGTAAGTCAAAAAATATCTTACAGTTAAGCATCGCATCAGGCGTGGGGCTTTTTATCCATTTAAAAAAACGCTCACTCCAGTCGTTCACACTCATTCTGCACAAATCGCTGCTTGCCATAATATTGCCAGGGCAACGTCTAATACCGCATTCAACAAGTTGCTCGCAGACAAACTCTCCCATGCTTTTAAAGTAAGCTTGCTGCTCGCTCGTTAAGTCGTTAGGGAGTAATAAGCCGTTATCTTGATCTGAATGTAGAGTTTGCTCTTCGCGTGCTTGTGAGCCAAAACAAATAAAACTAAAGCTGGTTGGCGCTGCGCCATGATCTTCTTGAAATAAATGAATAAGACGAGATGTAAGCGCATCGGTTAAGCCGCTCAATAATTTACCAATTAGCGATATGTCGTCAATATTGTACGAAAAACTACGCAAAAGTTCGGGGATTTCTTTTGCGTAGCGTTTTAAATCGATAATTGTGTGAGCTTTATAGATACGCCCTATAAGTTGTACTGGGTCGCTTTTTTGCTGGCGCAATAAGTCGGTACTTGTAAGCATACCAATAGGATTATGGTTTTCATCAAGCACGGGTAAATGATGAATATTGTATTTAAGCATTAAATGCAGCGCCGAAAACACCCGATTATTTTCAAATATAAATTTGGGTTTGGCGGTCATAATACTGCTGACGGCATCTTGCGGATCGACCTCATCAGCGAGTACGCGATTACGCAAATCGCGGTCGGTCACCACGCCAACTAAATGTAAGTGCTCCGTTATCATAATTGACGATACGCCATGCTGTTTCATTTTTTTAGCACTTTGTCTAATGCTAGCATCGGGCGTAAGTGTAATGGCTGTGCGCGTCATCAACTCTGATATTTTACGCTCAGACCAGCTATCGTTTTTACTTTTATAGTGGGATGACAATAACCGATTGGCGTGAGCACGTACAAAATATTGCTCAAAAGATTTGTATTCTCGACGCAAAAAATCGAAATGCGCCTGGGAGAGCATATACACTATGCCTTCTTTTTGTACTTCGAGCCTATTTTGAATCGCTTCACCTGTTAATAACGATGGAAAACCAAAGTAATCACCTTGTGCTAAACGCGTAACAACGTCGCCTTTAGCATCAACTAGATCGTATAAACCTGAGCGAATTAAAAATAACCGAGGGCTTTCACTTTGTAGCCATTGCGCTTGGTTTTCGCGAGTGAGGTAAATAATATCGAGATGACTTACAAAGTACTCACATGCACTGCTATCAATTAGGCTAAATGGCGCTTGCAAGCACACGTACTGGGCTATTTCTTGTTGTTCTACGCTCATTTTTGTACTCATTAAAAAGTATACACAACACCAATGTACTCATTTTTTGTACAAATAAAAAGCCCGACTTAAGTCGGGCTTTTATGATTTTTTAAGTGAGCTTAGTGATCGTGTGCTTCTGCAGATCCTTTAGGATTGCGAATACTTTCTACCATTTCTTGAATTTCAACAGGTGTTGGTTGAGTAAATTTAAGAACAAGTGCAGCAACTGCAAAGTTAATAATCATACCAATTAAGCCAATACCTTCAGGCGAAATACCTAAGAACCAGTTTTCAGGACTGTTTAGCTCTGGGCTAACAAACTTGAAGAAAATAATATAAGCAGCTGTAAAGCCTATACCTGTTACCATGCCTGCAATTGCGCCTTCTCGGTTCATTGTTTTAGAGAATATACCCATAATAATTGCAGGGAAGAAACTCGCTGCCGCCAAACCAAAGGCAAATGCCACTACGGATGCCACAAATCCAGGCGGGTTAATACCAAAGTACGCGGAGATAACAATAGCAACCATGGCTGCCAACCTCGCTGCAAGTAACTCTTGCTTATCGGTAATATCGGGCTTGAGGGTTCGCTTGAGTAAATCGTGCGAAACGGAGGTCGAAATAACCAGTAGTAAACCTGCTGTTGTAGAAAGTGCAGCGGCAATACCACCAGCAGCTACAAGTGCGATTACCCATGCTGGTAAGTTAGCAATCTCTGGATTTGCTAATACCATAATGTCGCGGTCTACGTTTACTTCGTTAGCACTGTTCGGATCGGTGATTTTACCCGCCGTGTAGAACATTTTGCCATCGCCGTTTTTATCATCAAATGTAATTAAACCTGTACGTTCCCAGTTTTTAATCCATGCAGGTGCTTCTGCGTAAGCTGTACCACTACCGTCTTTACCATTAATAGTGTCAACCATGTTTACTCGAGCAAAGGCTGCAACCGCAGGTGCTGTAGTATAAACAATCGCGATGAACACAAGAGTCCATGCAGCAGAAATACGCGTGTCTTTTACGCGAGGCACAGTGAAAAAGCGAACAATTACATGAGGTAAACCAGCAGTACCTACCATTAACGCACCAGTGATAGCAAACACGTCGATCATGCTCTTAGAGCCTTCAGTGTACTGTGCAAAACCAAGTTCAGCGCTTAAGCCGTCTAATTTATCAAGTACGTACACGCCATCGCTGCCTATTAATGTGGCACCAAAACCAGTTTGTGGGAAGAAGTGACCTGTCATCATCATCGAGATAAAAATGGCTGGTACAAGGTAGGCAAATACAAGTACACAGTACTGCGCTACTTGCGTGTAGGTAATACCTTTCATACCGCCAAGTACGGCGTAGAAAAATACAATTACCATACCGATGTAAACACCGGTTTCAATTTCTACTTCTAAAAAGCGTGAAAACACCACGCCTACGCCACGCATTTGCCCTGCAATGTAAGTAAAACAAATGAATATGGCACATACAATTGCCACTAAACGTGCAGTACGTGAATAGTAACGGTCGCCAATAAAGTCAGGCACGGTAAACTTGCCAAATTTACGTAAGTAAGGCGCTAAACACATGGCTAATAATACATAACCACCAGTCCACCCCATTAAGTAAACGCTGCCATCGTAACCTGCAAACGAAATAATACCCGCCATTGAAATAAACGACGCGGCGCTCATCCAATCGGCTGCTGTTGCCATACCATTAGCAAGAGGAGGTACGCCGCCGCCCGCGACATAAAATTCTTTAGTTGAACCCGCACGGGCCCAAATTGCTATGCCGATATAAAGCGCAAAACTTAAACCAACAATTATAAACGTGAGTGTTTGAACATCCATTGCTTAGCTCCTATTCGTCTACGCCGTATTTTTTATCTAACGTATTCATTTTGAAAACGTACACAAAAATCAAAGCAACAAAGGTATAAATCGCGCCTTGCTGGGCGAACCAGAAGCCAAGTTTAAACCCAAAAAAATGCACTTCATTAAGTACATCAACCAATAATATGCCAAAGCCAAAAGACACAATAAACCACACTGCTAATAGTTTAAATAACAGCGAAATGTTTTCTGCCCAATAAGCTTTTGCTTGTTCTTCATCTTTAAAAGCCATTTTTATTTTCCCCTTTAAGCACCGCAATATCGCGATGAGTGGTTTTTTATCTTCACCTATCAATTTAGCAACGCTGGTTACATATTGAATTGAGACCATAGTCGTAACAGCTTATTAACGTTTACGTAAACTGCATTTATCATTCAAACGTGTTTTATATATTTTTATATTATTTCAATTGGTTAGCTTAATTTTTTTAATTGGCTTTACTATTAAATTGGTAAGTTGGTTATTAATGCGACATTAGTCTAATGCGTGAGATGATTTTATTTTTATTTTTAATATTCAATAACATAGAAATAAAATGAAAGTTTTATTTTAAATTCAAGTCTCACACTTAACCTCAGTTCTGGTATTGTGTTAATCCCTCATAGGGTTGAGGGACTATTTAAAATAATAAGGTTTAATAACAACATGACTGCCGTACTCATTATTGTTGCTTTAGGATACATAGGTGTGCTGTTTTGGCTGGCTAACTGGGGCGATAAAACAACGCCTTTAGCAAAACGCATCAGTCACCACCCCTTTGTCTATTCTTTTTCATTAGGGATTTATTGTACCTCATGGACTTACTATGGGTCGGTAGGCACAGCGGCTACAAGCAGTTGGAGTTATTTACCCATTTTACTTGGTCCCGCATTATTATTTTTTTTCGGACAAGGTTTTTTACGCAAACTGGTATTAGTAAGTAAAAAGCAAAATATAACCACTATTGCTGACTTTATTTCAGCCCGTTATGGCAAGCGTCAAACCACTGCCATTATGGTTACTGTTATCGCACTACTGGCTACAATTCCTTATATTGCACTGCAATTAAAAGCGCTCAGCAGTAGTTTTTTATTGCTGCAAAGTAGCACTAAAATATCGGGCGATATGCTTGCTCTATCGGCTACATTAATCATGGCCTTATTTGCAATATTTTTTGGCACCCGCAAGGTTGATGTAACAGAATATCGTTCGGGATTAATGCTTGCTGTTGCGTTTGAATCGATGATAAAGCTTATTGCACTCATGGCTGTTGCAGGGCTTGCAGTATTTACTTTATTTAATTTGCCTGAAGCAACTACAAATAAAGTAACAAATTCTATTTGGGATCATTGGGCCGATTTTAACTTTTTTAGTTTTAACTTTATAGGCCAGTCACTCATGGCTGCGGCAGCTATTATATGTTTGCCTCGCCAATTTCATGTAACCGTTGTCGACAATCAAAACAAACGCCATTTACTGACTGCTCGCTGGGCTTTTCCGCTGTATTTGCTATTAACGGCAGCAATGATTTTACCTATTGCCACTGCCGCTATCCATCCCGAAATTGGCAGTGGTTATTCCCCCGACAGCTTTGTACTTGCCCTACCATTAATTAACGACAATGCCTTTTTAACCACTTTTGTATTTATAGGCGGATTGTCGGCCGCCACTGCAATGATAGTGGTCGCAACACTAACGCTAAGCACCATGATCTCAAACGATGTAGTACTGCCGCTAATACTACGTCGAAAATTTAAACGTAATTTAATTACCACCAGCTACAAATCGCAAATTTTACTCGTAAGACGCTTCGCTATTGCTGGCATTTTAATCTTGGCCTACTTTTACCAACAATGGTTTGGCCACAGCAGTGCATTAGCGAGTATGGGGTTAGTGGCATTTTCACTTGTTACACAATTACTACCTTCAATTGTAGGCGGTTTATATTGGCGAAAAGGTCATGCCTATGGCGTTTATGCAGGTTTAGTTGCAGGCTTTATTTGCTGGATACTATTTTTAATGCTGCCAATTTTAGATGCCGGTAACACACTTACCAGTGAGCTTCAGCAAACACTTATTACACGAGGTACGCTCATCGCGCTTTTTGCTAACATAGGCTGTTACATTAGCTTTTCATTAGGCGCAGAGGAGCGCTTAATTGATAAGATTCAGGCGGCTGCCTTTGTTAACCCAAAAGATCAGGCAATTTTATCAAGACGACTAAATAAAGACGTAAAAGCCACGGTTTACGACTTTAAAATATTACTGCAAACCTTTTTAGGGATCCAACGTAGCCAGCAAATATTAGCGCATTACGCACTTGCTCATCACCTAAGTGATAACAACGCTCACCCAGAGCCTGAGTTTATTGCCTACTGCGAACGCGCATTGACGGGCGTGCTGGGCGCATCGTCGGCGCAAGCGTTAATACACACGGTTTCCTCCGGTAAACGCATGGCATTTGAAGAGGTTGTAAACTTTTTTGACGAAACCACACAAGCTCTGCAATTTAACCAAAACCTGTTATTTACTTCACTTGAAAATTTAAGTCATGGTATTTCGGTTGTTGATAAAGACTTAAATCTTGTAGCTTGGAATAAGCGTTACAGCGAAATGTTTGGCTACCCAGAAGGTTTTTTGGAAGTAGGCCAACCCATAGAAAATATTATTAGATATAACGCAGAGCGCGGTGAATGTGGCCCTGGTGATATAGAACGCCAAGTAGAAAAACGTGTACAGCATTTGAGATACGGCAGCTCCCATCACTTTATTCGTCACCGCCGAAATGGCCAAGTATTTGAGATGATTGGTAATCCACTGCCCGATGGCGGTTTTGTTACCAGCTTTTCGGATATTACAACCCACATAAGTACACAAAATGCGCTTGAAGAAGTAAACATGGATCTTGAAAACCGCATTGAAGCGCGTACTCAAGAAGTGCAAACAATTAATAAAGACTTGCAAGCACAAATAGATAGCCGCGTGCAAACAGAGCAAGCACTTACTTTAGCCAAACGAGAAGCAGAGCAAGCTAACGACAGTAAAACACGCTTTTTAGCTCTTGCTAGTCACGATATTTTGCAACCATTAAATGCAGCACGCTTATACCTTGCAGCCATAAACGAAAAACAACTCGATAGCTCCAACCGAAATAACTTTGACAAACTAGGTGATAGTCTCGACTCAACCGTGCATTTAATGTCAGCCTTGCTTGAAATAGCCAAACTAGAACAAGGAGCGATGACACCCACTCCACGCCACTTTTATATTGAAGATATTTTAACGCCACTGCAAAGTGAGTACGCTATTATGTCGAGCGATAAAGGGCTAAAACTGAGTGTGCGTTCAAATCAGCAAGTAGTGCACAGCGATATAACTTATTTGCGCCGAATTATTCAAAATTTGGTGTCTAATGCCGTTAAATACACCGATAAAGGCCGCGTATTAATTGCCTGTAGAAACCGTAAACATAATTTACTGATAGAAGTGTGGGATACCGGCCCTGGTATTAGTGAAGTTGAGCAAGCCAAAATATTTAATGACTTTTACCGCGTTGAATCACGCGATAACAAAGGAGTTGGCTTAGGATTAGGCGTAGTTAAAAGAATGGCTGATTTACTTAGCTTACCACTACATCTTCATTCAAAACCCAATAAAGGCAGTCGTTTTAGTATTGAAGTGCCTTACGGCGATATTCAGTTTGTACAACAAAAAAATACCACAAGTAGCTTAATAGAAAATCGTGCAGCAATTAATATAGTTGCCGTGGATGACGACCCTGAAAACCTAGCAGCCATGGCAAGCTTACTCCAAAAATGGCAGGCCAATTACACACTATTTGATAACGTGGATAATGCATTAGCTTACGCGAAACAAAACGGGGCACCCGATGTTATTTTAATGGATTATCAATTAGGTAGTGATTGCGACGGCATAACTCTCATAAAAACTCTGCGTGAAATTTGGCAAAGCCAAATACCCGCTATTTTAATTACCGCCGTGCGCGACACCGAGCTGAAACAAGAAACTAAAGCGGCCAATATTCATTATTTGAGTAAGCCAATTAAACCAGGCAAACTAAAAGCCTTGCTTAACCACAGCACATAATAAGCGAGTAACAAGTGTTCTAGTTAAAAACTATCAAGTAATCGAGTAAAACAAAAAGCCCAGTATCTTCACTGGGCTTTGCTTTATAAAGTGTTCATAAAATTAAACTGGATTTACTCGGCTTCTAAGCTTTTGGAACAACCAACTTAACCCCACCAACGAAAGCCCTAAACCAATAAACGAAAGCGCTTTAAGTAAGCCCTCCAAGTTAGCCATATCAATTAAAAACACTTTAACAATAACGGCAGCTAGTATGCCTAAGCCTACTTTTTGTATTAATAACTGGTTTTTTAAATGACCAAAAATAACAGTACCCGCACCCAATACTAACCAAATAACAGAGTAGCTATAAAGCTCTGCATTACTTGCGCCTTTTGATAAGTAAATGTAAGGACCTTGCCAGTATTGGCGAATAAAGCTGTTTATTGCCAATAATATAAATCCACCCGCAACGGCCAATATAAATGGCGTAGCTTTAGCATTTATTGGTTTTACAAGCTTGGCTAGCCAAAGCGTTAATCCTGCAGGTACTAACCACAATAGTAATAACCAGTTAAGTATTGGCAGCTCACCTATGTAAAGTGATTCAAATAATGGGTTGTCGTCAAGCAGTGTTTTAATAGCAAAAAGCCCTGCTAACCCTGCAAGCGCAAAACCCGCCACTTGGTATAACTTAGCTAAAGTACCAGCAAGTTTTGCCCTGTGTAAGTACACGCCCCCTAATGCCAGCCAGTTACAGGTAAGGAGTATTTGTTCGTAAAAGTTAAGTGAATCAAATTGCGGATAATGCCCTACTAACTGATAACTTGTTTCGGTGGTAATAAAAAGCGCTAAACAATGAAGCGCCGCACCTTCTAACCATACTTTTAATTGAGATACTTTAAAGCACCTAGCAGCGGCAAAAAATAACGCAATACATAACGGATAAACCACAATACTCCAATGCAAACCAAATACTGTTAGCGCATCGTAGCTTGGCGTCCAAGGTGAAAGCGTAAGGCGCAGTAATAACGCAGCAACCAAGGCTTTTATAGGCCAATGCGGCATAGGCACGCTATAGCGTTTAATAAGTACGCTTATAAGTAATACTTGTACAGCAAGTGCAATAGTTAAACCGCTGTCACTTAGTAGCATGGTAATTGCTAACGTAATATTGGCATTAGCGCCTACCCAATAAGTAAAACGCTGAAATAGCGTTGTATTATGCTGCGCGAGCTTTATTAAAATAGCCGCCACTACAAACAATACAACGGCCCAAAGTGGATATGCAGTACTTAACGCAGAATTAGGAATAAGCGTATATAAAGTAGCTATCATTACAAATACACTAAACGCAGCCGTTACATGAAATGCCAAACGCTTACTCTGTTTTTTACCGTAATAAAGCCCGTATGCCGTAAGTAACAATCCGAGTAATAAACCCAAACCATACTCATTTTTGAATATAAAGAGTGCATCATCAAATAGGTTTGGCGAAAGATGCGTACGTTCAGCGCCTATCACTAATAGCGTTGAAATAACTAACGCTACGCCCTGCCAAATATCCCAGCGGCTATTTTTAAGGACTAAAAACAATACTAATACAATGCTCAACACGCCGATTGTTTGCCACTGCATATCAAAGTGACTGATCAACATGGTAAATATTAAGGGCGCTATAAAAGCGAGTAATAAGAGGTGATCTGGAAGCACTTTAATTAAGCGTTTTAAACTGTGCGGGCGATGTTCAATAATATTCAGTTTTCGACCTAAGCGCGGTATAGCAATTAACCCTACAATACTAAGTAAAGCAAACGCCCCCATTAACCAAACGGTATTAATTTTAAGTAATGTAAAACCAACTAAATACCAACCAATGTGCCCTGCCCATAATAAATACCACAACCAAGCTCGCTGTACTTTATGTGCAACTAACGCGGCTGACAAACTTACAAAGCCAACATACATAAATAATGCAAACAAGTTACCACTGCCAGTACTAACCCATATTGGTACGCTGTAAGCGCCAATAATACCTAATACCGCCAATAATGGGCCTAGCCTGAGTGCCATCGCACTTGCACTAATCGCAATAACTGCCAGTGCAAAAAATGCCACGGTGGGGCTAAGCATAGCGTAGTTACTATAGGCTAAAAGAATTAACGAAAAACAGGTAATAAACCCACCACTGGCAAGTGCTGCGGGTATGTAATTATTAAAGCCTTCAAATACAATGCGTTTATGATGTAAATATGCTGCAGCTGCAATTAAGCCAAGGCCAAATAAACCACCCAAACTCAGCCTCATTACTGGCGATAATAATCCAGCCTCTAAACTATATTTAGCTAAAAATAGTCCACCAAACGCAAGCGCTATAGCACCAATCCACGTCATCCAGTTTTGTTCAAACCCAGTGCGGAATTTATTAAATAATAATTCGATAGAAGATGTTTTTTCGCGCTTTATCTTAACCGCGTTAACGCTGGATTTAGTTATAACTTGAGGTTGAATTACTGGACTAGAGTTTACGGATTCAGGTTCGTATGTTTTAGCGGTTACTATTGGTATCTGGTGTTGTGGAGTGTCTGCATTGGATGATGGCGTTTGTTTTTGCGCTGCATTACTTGATTGTAGCTCAGCCACTTTTGCCTTTAAAAGCGCGACACTTTGCTTCAAGGTATTAAGCTGCACTAACGCAATTAGGCCACAAATAGCCCCGACTACAACGATTAATATAAATATTACGGCTAAACCAACTAAATCATCCATGGCACACTCTGTTGTTATTTTTACTTTGTTAGTGTACCTATATTTCCCTGCATGTGTGTAACCTTATTTTAACTATGTATTTCTACACGGTTTCGACCATTCTTTTTTGCTGCATATAATGCTAAATCGGCTCGCTTCATAACTTGATCAAGTAGCTCATCATTTTTTTGTAAAGCCACGCCAATACTCACAGTCAAAAAACGATTATTTTTAATATGAATAGTTTGGGCAAGGCTAATTAACTGCTGGGTAAAATTAGCTACTTCAGCCATATTACTAGTGGGTAAATACCCTCCAAATTCCTCACCACCTAAACGAGAAAAAACATTTTGTTCTAAAAATAAACTATTAAACTTACCTGCTAGTTCCTTAAGTATTTTATCGCCCATGTCGTGCCCAAAATCATCATTTATTGATTTAAAATGGTCTATATCAATAATTAAAATTGTATAAGGCGATACGCTAATATTTTTAGCATGCTGATAAAAATAGCGCCGATTAGACACTTTTGTTAAATCATCAATGGTTAGTTCTAAAAATAATTTGTTGCGAATACTTTGCATAAAACGCATGGTTTTAAACAAGCCATAGGATGTTAACAGCATCCCTGATGTACGAAATAAATCCTCAAAATAAACACTCACCCAATAAGGCTGAACGACTAATTCATCAATCACATCGGCTATATTTCCCATAGCCCAAAAAAGTAATCCAGCACTTGAAAATAAATAGGCTAATTTAGAAAGCCCAGAACACTGCACCATCCAAAAAAGGAACACTATTACCATTAAGTTAATAAAGTCGGTAGTAAATCCATATAAGTTACTTTGTACTTGTAAAGGCGGGAAATAAATAAGGCTATAAGTTGAAAAGGCAATAGTGTACACGAGTAAAATTAGTGTAAATATTTTATTTAGCCAACCCATTTTAACAAAGTTAAAAGGGTTAAGTATCTGTTTAATTGTTTTTATCATTACTTGCACTTGGCTCAAAATACCGCATAAAAAAATTATAGCACATTAACACTATTGAAAATAAAACCATAAACACTCAATTATACGCCTAAATTACAGTACTTAGCCCCCACAAACCTAACACTAAAATAGTTAAACCAATCATCGCTTTAGTTTTATGTTTGCTAATAATACGCTCAGCTTGATTACCCGCGTAATACACCACTATCGCTAAGCCAAAATAACGAATTGAACGCGCTATTGCACTTGCTAATAAAAATAACCAGATAGAATACTTAGTTGCCCCTGCTGCAAGCATCGCGATTTGAAACGGAATAGGCACAATACCCAGTGTTATTACAAACCAAAACCCTTGGTCTTGCATCTGCTGTTTAACGTTTTCAAATTGCTCGGGACTCGAAAACGTATTAATAACCCAATCTCCAACCGCATCAAATAAGTAATAACCTAAAGCATAACCAAATAACGCACCAACAATGCATCCTAACGTAGCCATTAGTGCAATGAGCCATAATTTTTCACGACGCGCTTGCATAAGAGGCACAAGCACAGCTTCAAGTGGGATAGGAACTATGGTCGACTCTAAAAACGACGCCACCGTAATACCGCTAAGCATATGCTTTGAGTCTATAAATTGGCGTGTTTTTTGTTTGAGCTTTTTTTGAATAGCCATAGTCATTCCCTTTTCACTTGTAAATAAAACTAGATTGTTTAACAAACTAATAATTACATACTTAGGTTAATACACGCTGAAAACAATGCACTAAATTTATCAGGTCCTAGGGCGTATTGATCTTTGTGGATTGAAATTTGTTCAATCTAGGGGCGATTAAATCGCGGCGCGAGGTTTGTAACCTAGTGGGCTAAGTAAAAATCGAGCAACAAAGAGTTAATCGTCCCTAGAAAGAACCCAGAGGGCAGCGCATGTTTGGGAT
>NZ_PNDU01000099.1:0-22776 GCF_005886635.1 Pseudoalteromonas sp. S558
TATGGGGTCTATTTAACGTTAAGAAAATTACGCTAGAACTAGGCAAAAATTTTTGTATCTATGTTCTAAATAAAAATTTTTAACGACGTTATAGTGCAATTTAATTCGTTAAATCGATCAAAGATTTATGCAGTTTGGTATTACCTTATTAATATCACAGGTATAAAAAAACCGCATATAAAATGCGGTTTTTTTTCAAACGGGTTAAATGTTATTTAGTGTCGCCATTAACATCTTCAGCTGTAGTGGCTTGCTCTTGTGAAGACTCTTCAGACTCAACATCGGCTGTTTCAATCAACGCAGCTTCTACTGGTTTATCACCATAAAACGTTGCGCCTGAGGCAGCCATTGCTACGAGTGATTCACATGGTTCAAAAATAACATTGCTGTTAGCCAGTGTAGACATTTCAGAGCTTATTTTGCTAGCGCCTAGTTTGTCCATATAGCTAAATGGCCCCCCTAAGAACGGAGGGAAACCAATGCCAAAAATAGCACCAATATCGCCATCACGTGGGCTTGCAATTATGCCATCATCTAAACAACGTACCGCTTCGTTAAGCATTTGTGCTACACAACGCTTAGCAATTTCACTTTTGTTTAAACGCGGTGTTGGCGTAACACCCAGTAACTCATAAACTGACTCATCAACCTTTTTGCCTTTTTTATCGTATTCGTAAAAACCACGACCCGTTTTGCGGCCTAGGCGTTTTGAGTCAATCATACGGGTAAATGCATCTGGGCCTTTAAAACGCTCACCGAGTTCTTTCTCAAGAATTGGGGCAATTTTGGAGCCAATATCAATACCTACTTCATCAAGCAGTGCCAACGGCCCTACCGGAAAACCGAACTCGACAAGTGCTGCGTCAATTTTTTCAATTGGCTCGCCTGCAAGCATTAAGTTAGCGGCTTCGTTAAGATAAGGCGCTAATATACGGTTCACATAAAAACCAGCCATGTCTTTTACCACAATTGGCGTTTTACCTTGCTTACGTGCAAAATTTACCACGCGAGCAATGGTTTCTTGTGAAGTGCCTTCGTGTGGGATAATTTCCACTAACGGCATTTTCTCAACTGGCGAGAAGTAATGCAGGCCAATTACATTTTCAGGACGCGTTGCCTGCGCTGCAATTTGCGAAATAGGCAGTGATGACGTATTACTTGCAAAAATAGTGTTTGCTTGGCATTGCTGCTCTACATCAGCAACCATACCTTGCTTTAGTTCTAAATCTTCAAAAACCGCTTCAATCACTAAATCAATGTGCTTAAAGCCGCTGTAATCAGTTGTACCGGTAATACGGTTCATTGTTAACTGCATGTCTGATTTAGATATAATACGGCGTTTAAGGCGCTTATCTAAAATTTTGTAGGTGTAGTTCATGGCATTGCTAATGCCTTGCTCTGCTACATCTTTAATGCGTACTGGTACTTTTGCTTTTACTGCACTTACATGTGCAATACCTGCGCCCATTAAACCACCGCCTAGTACGGCTGTTTTAGTAATGGCCGGTGCATCATCATTGCGCCACTCTTTTTTCATTTCCGTGGTGGCAAAGAAAATACCACGAAGCGCTTTAGATTCGTCACTCATTACCAGTGTGGCAAAGCCTTCGGCTTCGGTTTTGTACGCTTTTAGCTCATCAAGCTCTACGCTTGCACGTACCGCTTTAATAATCGCTAGCGGCGCTGGGTAATGCCCACCGGTTTTTTTCAGTACGTTTTCTTTCGCTTTTTTAAAGATAAAGTTACGACCAAACGGGTTTGACTCTAGCAGTTGACTAATTTTATCCAGCTTAGGCTCTTTAGCTTGTGGCTTTTTCTTGGCGGCAAATTCTTTTGCTACGTTTAAAAGTACACTGTGCGGTACACAATCATCAAGTACGCCTGCTTTTTTAGCTTGCTTAGGACGAATTTGCTTACCTGTAAGCATCCATTCAAGTGCTTTTTGAATGCCAACAATTTTAGTTAAACGCTGCGTACCACCGCCACCAGGCAATAGGCCAAGTTGCACTTCTGGTAAACCAATTTTTGTAATATCGCTATCTGAGCCTACGCGGTAATCACAGGCTAAAGCAAACTCTAAACCGCCACCAAGTGCAGCACCATGAATGGCACTAACTGTGGTATAAGGCAGTTTTGTCATATCAAAAAACGCTTGATGGCACAGCTCGCTAATTGCTAGCGCATCTTCACGTTTTTGTACGCTGTCGAGCATTTTTACATCGGCACCGGCGATAAAGTTATCACTTTTACCGCTAATAAATACCATGCCTTTTACAGCATGTTCTTTAGCTTGAGCCAATAACGCTTTTAAGTCATCCGCAAACGAATCGCGCAAGGTGTTCATTTTCTCACCCGGCACATCAATGGTCACTACGGCGATTTTATTTTCATCTACCGTTAAATTAAATACTGAATCAGTCATTACGCGCTCTCCAATACAAAGGCTGCACCTAAACCACCAGCAGCACAGGCTGTTGTTAATGCTAAACCGCCACCACGACGTTTAAGCTCGTATAAGCTTTGCGTAATTAAGCGAGCACCTGTTGCTGCAAATGGATGACCATATGCCAGTGAGCCGCCATTAACGTTAAACTTATCCATGTTAATTTCGCCAATTGCTTTGCTACGACCTAAATGCTCTTGCGCAAATTTGTCTGACGCAAACATTTTCATGTTAGCAAGTGTTTGTGATGCAAATGCTTCGTGCATTTCAATTAAATCTAAATCAGCAAGGGTAATGCCGGCTCTATCAAGTGCGATAGGCGTTGAATGAGCAGGACCCATTAGCATGTCTTTTTCAACACCAATGGCTGAAAACGCAAAACTACGTACGTAACCTAAAATTTCGTAACCCAGTGCTTTTGCTTTGCTTTCGCTCATCATCAGTACCGCTGCGGCACCATCTGTAAGTGGGGTTGCATTTGCAGCAGTTACTGAGCCATGTTGGCGGTCAAAAACAGGTTTAAGCTTTGCATAGCCTTCAACCGTTGAGTTTTTACGAATGTTATTATCTTCTGAGATAAAGCCTTTGTATGGCGGTAAATGCGCCGTCATTACTTCATCTTTTAATTTGCCATCGGCCCAGGCTTGAGTTGCAAGCGTATGAGAGCGATGCGCGAGTGCATCTTGATCTTCACGACTAATATTGTGCGTTTTAGCCATTTGCTCAGCAGTTTGCCCCATTGAAAGGCCTGTTGAGTACTCTGCAACCGCTGGCGGTACAGGTAGTAAATCTTTCAAACGCAGTTTTGAGAATATTTTTAAACGCTGACCAAGCGTACGGGCTTTATTTAAATCAACTAAGCTGCCTGCTAACTTTTTACTAACACCAATAGGAAGTACCGATGATGAATCTGCGCCACCTGCAATACCTACACTTACAGAGCCTGCCATAATAGATTCAGCTACATTGGCAATTGCCTGAAAACTAGTAGCACAAGCACGCGATACCGAATATGCATCAACTGATACAGGCATACCTGTACCCAATACAATTTCACGGGCAATATTAGGTGCTTCTGGCATTTGTATTACTTGTCCAAATACCAGTTGATCGATTTCTGATTTATCAAAATTTAGTCGTTCAAGCATCTCGTTTACGACTAACTTACCCATATCAAGTGCAGATATATGATGAAATGCAGTTGCTTGCTTAGCAAAAGGTGTACGTAAGCCGCTAACAATGGCAATACGATCGCCCTTTGGTGTTTTTAGTATATTTTGTTCAGACATTATGCTCTCCCGCTGACAGGTCTGACCTGTTTATTTTTCTCGATTCTAAACAACCCGTGTACTAAAGCCAATAGATAAACTGTAATTAATGCAAATGCAGCAATATAAATAATCCACAAGCCCGTAAAATCCGCTACAACCATATGCTTTTTTAAACGCATTTACAAAATTTTGTGATAGGCTAAAAATCATTAATAAATAACGAACTATTTTAAAAAATACAGTCTAACCCTTGAGTTACACAACTATAAACCTTATAAATAGGTCAGTATTTAACGCCTAAAACATTCAGGTATAAACCCAGCTGACGAGGAAAGTCGAAATTATTATGGCAGCTAACGCATTTTCACAATTAAAAACGTATTTAGATACACAAATTATTGGCCAGCCAGAGCTTACTCAAGCACTACTTATTGCAATTTTAGCCGATGGTCACTTATTAGTAGAGGGCCCTCCAGGGCTTGCCAAAACACGTGCTGTAAATGCACTGGCAAAAGGCATTGAAGGCTCGTTCCAGCGTGTACAATTTACACCAGACTTATTACCTGCCGATGTCACAGGTACCGATATTTACCGTCAACAAACCAGTGAGTTTGTATTTGAAAAAGGCCCTCTTTTTCATAACCTTATTTTAGCCGACGAAATTAACCGTGCACCAGCAAAAGTACAATCAGCATTATTAGAAGCAATGGCAGAGCGCCAAGTCACTGTAGGTAAAAATACTTACCCACTTAGCGAACTGTTTCTAGTTATGGCAACGCAAAATCCGCTAGAGCAAGAAGGCACATACCCGCTACCAGAAGCCCAGTTGGATCGCTTTTTACTGCACCTTAGTATTGGCTACCCTGGTGCAGAGCATGAGCTTGATATACTGCGTTTAACGCGTGGTGAAGCGCTTAACGAGCAACAACCGGTAATGCAAAAAATTAGTCAAAGCGATTTATTTGCAGCTCGTAAAGAAATACTAGGCCTGTATTTAGCTGAGCCGCTTGAGCAATATTTAGTACAACTCATTATTGCCACCCGTGAAGGCGCTAAATTAGACGCGCAACTTGGTAGCTGGATTGAATTTGGTGCAAGCCCACGTGCAACGATTGCACTTGATAAATGTGCTCGCGCCCACGCATGGTTACAAGGCCGTGATTTTGTAGCCCCTGATGATATTCAAGCGGTTGTGCATAACGTACTGCGTCATCGCATTATTTTAAGTTACGAAGCGCAAGCCGATGGCATTACTAAAGATCAGGTAATAAGCCGTATAGTTGAACTTGTAGCCGTACCATAAGTTATGCAAAAACAATTAGAATCCCAAGCATGGCTCAAACAGAGCCATAGCCACGGTGTTAATTTAGCACTTAAAGAGTTGATGTATTACAAAGCCAAAGCGCAATTGCTTGAGCTTGCCCCTAAGGTAAAAATAAAAAATACCTTAACAGGGCAATATCTTGCGCCGCACAAAGGCCGAGGAATGGAATTTGCCGAAGTGCGACATTATCAGCAAGGTGACGATATTCGATCGATTGATTGGCGAGTCACTGCCCGTACCGGCGAAACACACACAAAGCTCTTTCAAGAAGAAAAAGAACGCCCTGTGTTTGTGTTTACTGATTTTTCGAACTCAATGCTGTTTGGCTCAAAGTTACTGTTAAAGTCAGTGCAAGCAGCGCACATAAGTGCCCTTGTTGCGTGGTCGGCGTGCCAGCGCGGCGATAGAATTGGCGGTATTGTGTTTAATCAGCATTCGCATTTAGAGCTTAAACCCAGCGCCCGTGAAAAAGCAGTGCTTAAGCTTTGCCATAATTTATGCGACAGCCACCAGCAAGCGCTCAACAATATCGATAAGGCAGCCACTAACAACTTTAGCGATAATCTAAAGCGCCTTAATCATTTAGCAAAGCCCGGCAGCTTAGTGTATTTAGTCTCTGACTTTAATGCCTTGGACGATGCCAGCTTTAAGCAACTTGAAATATTAAGTCGTCACTGTGAGCTGATTGGTTGCCATATAAGCGATCCGTTTGAGCATCAGTTACCTGCGTTTAAGCAAGCTGTTACAGTTAGTGCAAATGGTCAAGATTTTGCCCTGCCATTAATGGATAACAGCTTTAGAGAACGCTTTGCTAAAAATGCGGAACACGCATTTAGCACGCGCCTTAATCGCTTAACTAAATCAGGTCTTAATTTAATATCATTCAATGCAACAACACCGCTTGAGCTGCAATTAGTGAGAAAATAACCATGCAAACCAATCCACTCGATGGACTGCACGACATAATAGCGCCAAGCCAAGTAAATTGGTGGCCACTCGCCCCCGCTTGGTGGGTTATTATTGCACTGCTGTTTTTAACACTGTGCACAGCTATTTATATATTTTACAAAAAACATAAATTTAAAAAGCCTAAACGCTATGCAATAGCATTAAGCCAAAGTGAGCAAAACCCTCAGCAACTGCATATTATTTTAAAACGTTTAGTGCTTGAGTATTACGACAAGCGCCTTGCTGCGCAACCTACTGCAAAATGGTGCACCACGCTTAATACGCTTACCGGTTTAAACTTTACAGAACAAGAAATACTAAGCTTGTATAACCCCAGCCAAAAAGATACAACACTGTGCGAAAAATTTCGCCAAGGTATTAAACAATTTAAAGTAAAGGAGCCAGTCCATGTTTGAATTTAGCTGGCCATGGTTATTTTTATTGCTACCTTTGCCTTTGTTACTTTTACTATTAAAACCCGCTGCGAGTAACGCCAATACGCGTTTACGTATACCCAGTTTTGCAAAGCATAATTTAACCAGCCAAAGTATTGAGCCGCAGTCACGACGTTTAAATCCCTTCGAATGGATAATTTGGTTATTGCTTGTGACTGCTGCCGCCAATCCAACATGGTTAGATGAGCCAATTTCATTACCAAATGAAGGCCGCGATATAATGCTAGCGGTTGATTTATCAGGCTCTATGACCGAGCAAGACATGGCTTACAATGGCCAATATGTTGACCGCCTTACTATGGTAAAAGCCGTACTCAGTGATTTTATAGAGCAGCGCCAAGGCGACAGACTTGGGCTGATATTATTTGGCGATACCGCGTTTTTACAAACCCCGCTCACCCGCGACGTTAAAACAGTAAGTAAAATGCTCAGTGAAGCGCAAATTGGTTTAGTCGGGCGCGCCACAGCTATTGGTGATGCATTGGGTCTTTCGGTAAAACGTTTTGCCAATAAAGATGAAAGCAATCGTATTGTGGTGCTATTAACCGACGGACAAAACACCGCAGGTAACCTAAACCCAGAAGATGCCTTACTGCTAGCTCGCGAAGAAGGCATTAAAGTGTACACCATTGGCGTTGGCTCAGATAATCCGCGCGGCTTTAGCCTATTTAATATGGGTGGCTCCGGCGGCAGTAATTTAGATGAAAGCTTACTTAAAAAAATTGCCGAGCAAACTGGCGGATTATACTTTAGAGCGAAAGATGTAGCAGGCCTTCAACAAATTTACGCAGAGCTTGATAAGCTTGAACCTATTAGCGCGGATGAACAAACATTTCGCCCACAAAGCTCATTATTTTACTACCCGTTGCTTATCGCTATTTTACTGATTAGCTTAAAAGTAACACTTAGCACACTGCGTGCATTGAAGGAGCCAAACTGATGGATTTTGAATTTATTCGCCCCGCTCTTTTATGGTTACTCATACCTGCTGTGGCATTATTTTTTGTTGCCTTAATTAAGCATAAAAAAACCACCAGTGAGCAGCTAATTGCACCGCATTTAGCACAATTTATAATAAGCGAAGCAAACACTAAAGCCAGCCAGCCACTTTGGCTAGTTGCTTTGTTTTGCAGCCTTGGCATTTTATTTAGTGCTGGACCAAGCTTTGAGAAAAAACAAGTTCCTGTGTTTCAAAGTAAAAGTGCCCGTGTAATTGTTATGGATATGTCGTACTCAATGTACAGCACCGATATTTTGCCAAATCGTTTAATGCAATCACGCTTTAAAGCGCTTGATATGATTGAACTATTTAAAGAAGGTGATACCGCGCTTGTAGCTTACGCAGGCACGGCCTATACAATATCGCCACTCACAAACGATGCTGCAACACTCAGCAACTTAATTCCAAGCTTAAGCCCTGAAATAATGCCTGACAAAGGCTCAAACGTTTTAGCTGGTCTTGATATGGCCAAAGAGCTATTAACGCAAGCGGGCTATATTGATGGCGACATTATTTTAGTGACTGACGGTATTGACCAACAAGAACAAAGCGACGTGAGCAGCTTTACCAGTAACACCCGATATAGATTAAATATATATGGCGTAGGGACCGCTCAAGGCGCACCAATTAAGTTGCCTGAAGGTGGTTTTTTGAAAGACAGATACGGCCAAATTGTAGTCCCTACACTCAATGCCAGCCAGCTTAAAAATTTAGCATCAAGCAGTGGCGGCAAATTTGCCAGCTATCAGCCAAGTAGTCGTGACATAAATACGTTTGCCCCAAGCGCACAGAGTGAGTTATTGAAAGACGAAAAACAAAGTCATGCACTTTGGCGAATAGACGCCGGGATTTATGGGTTATTACTCTTACTGCCACTTAGTTTATATTTATTTAGACGCGCCGCCTTGTTAGGTGTTTTTTTAGCCTTTGGCTTTTTACCGCAGCAAAATGCGTATGCCGTAGAGCTCCCTACTCTTTTGCAAAATGCAGATCAACGTGCATTGCAGGCGTATAAAAATAAAGAATACGAGGCAGCAACACAGGCTCAATCGAGTGATTTAAAGGGTGCTGCGCTTTATCAGCAAGGTAATTTTGATGCTGCACTTAATGAATTTAATAGTGATAAGTCGGCTACCGGTTTATACAACTACGGTAATGCCCTTGCCAAAGCTGGCAAGCTTGAGGACGCAATTAAAGCCTACAAACAAGCCCAAACCTTACAAGATGACTTTACGCAAGCAGCCGATAACCAAGCCTTGGTTAAGCAATTACTAAACCAGCAAGATCAGCAAAGCGACGGCGACGACTCTAAAGACCAAGATGATAGCCAGAAAAAAGATGATCAAAAGCAAGGGCAAAATTCTGATGAGTCAAAGCAGGATCAGCAACAAAATGGTGATAAAAGCGACTCTGAAAAAGGCGAAAACGAAAGTCAGAGCCCCAGCGATGAAAAATCTGATAAAGAGCCTGAACAATCAAAAGATCAACAAGGCGAGCAATCAGACAAACAAAATGAACCTGATATGCAAGCCCAGCCACAAAGTGAACAAGGGCAAAATAAAGACGCTGAGCAACCCAAAAAAGACGAGCAGCAACAAAATAAGCCAAAGGCAATGAGTGAGCAACCTGCCACTGATGAGCAAAAACAAAATGCTCAACAACAGGCTATGCAAGCTCAAGCCAGTGAGCTCACTAATGAAGAAAAAGAAAAAGCCCAACAAATTAATCAATTACTTAGAAAAGTACCGGATGATCCGGCTATTTTATTACGGAATAAAATGCAATTAGAAGCCCAAAAAAGACAATATAAACGTCGCCCTACAGGAGTCGAAAAATCATGGTAATGCGATTATTTTGCTGTTTATTGCTATTAAGTGCGATGCCTTTGTGGGCTGCCACCAAATTAGAAGCAAGCGTAAATAAAAACCCTGTGTTAGCGGGTGAGTTTTTTATGCTTAATATATCGGTAGATGATACCGTTAAAGGCGATCAGCCTGATACGTCAGCACTATTAAAAGACTTTGTAGTAGGACCGACTAGCTTAAGCTCCCGCACCAATATTGTTAACGGCAGTATAAATAAACAAACTACGTGGTCTGTTAAGTTAATGACCCGTACAGAGGGCGATTACACAATCCCAGCATTTAGCGTTGCGGGGTTAACCTCACAGCCTATTAAATTAAAAGTGGCAAAACGCTCTGTTGATGCAGATAAAAATAACGAGATATTTTTAAAAACGTCGCTCTCGAGTAATTCATTATTTGTGCAAGAAGCCGGTGTCTATACTGTTAAACTTTATCTGGCGAAAGAACTACTTGATGGCAGTTTAAGCACACCAAGTATGGAAGACGCTCAGCTTACCCAATTAGGTAAACAAAAAGAGAGTTATGAACTTGTTGACGGTAAACGCTACCTCGTTATTACTCGAGAGTATTTGGTCCAACCGCAAAAAAGTGGCGCTTACACAATTGCGGGCCCTGCTTTTCAAGGTCGAGTACAACAAAATTACCGACAATTAGAAGTGTCAGCCCTTGGCGGCGATCAGCAACTAGAGATCAAACCCATTCCAAGTGATTATAAAGGTGCGTGGTTACCAAGTGAGCTAGTTAACCTCAACGAAGAGTGGCAGCCTAACGATAATACCGTCGAAGTAGGTACACCTATCACACGAACAATTACACTGACCGCACTTGGTGTCACAAAAGAGCAATTACCTGAAATTTCTATGCCCACCATTGACGGCATACGTAGTTACCCTGATAAAAAAGAAAATAACAATGCAGTACGTGATGGTCGAGTTGTATCGCAACAAACTGCTTCGTATGCGTTGCTACCACAAAAACCGGGGACTTACACCCTGCCTGAAATAAAGCTACCTTGGTTTAATACAAAAATGAATCGTATTAGCATGGCTACACTCCCAGCGCGAACAGTGACTGTAATACCAAGCAGCAATGCTATTAGCCCAGCAATAAATAACAGCCAGCAAAATGTAAATACGCTAGCTCCTGCGCCAAATAACAATGTAAACGTCTCACATACACAATCAGTGCAAGTACAAAATCAAACGCCTCTATGGCTTATTATTGTTGCAGTATTGGGTTATGTTTTATGGATTGCGACTGTGATGTTTTATTGGTTTAACCGTTCTACTAAAAACACCATGAAAAAATCACAGCCTACTGCAAGCAGCATTAATCAACCTAGTTTAAAAAAGCTGGTTGCAGCCGCAAAATTAAACGACAATAAAACATTTTATAATGAGCTTAGTAATTATGCAGTACAGATTACAAATAAAAATGTGGGCGCAATCGATGCATTACGCGACGCTGTAAATGACAGCCAATTAAATAGCCATATTGCCCAACTGCAGGCACAACTTTATAGTAATAAAGCTACAAGCTGCGAGCTTAATGCTATTATTAAAATTCTTGAGAAATATCAAGCTCAAGCATCAAAGTCGCAACAACCTGTATTAAAAGATCTTTATAACTAATTACTACGATACTCAGGTCTTCTTTTGCAATAAATTATAATTTTTAATAAAAAAGTGCTTATGCTTGGAAAGAAAAAATCAAACAATCAGGTCTTAATTAATATGGTAGAGAAACAAAAACGCTATGAAGCCTTGGTGCACGTTTACAATAAGGAGCTTTATCGCTTTGCTTATTGGTTGTGCCGAGATCCGCACATAGCAGATGATTTAGTCCAAGAAACGTTTTTACGTGCTTGGCGTTCACTTGACTCTTTGCTTGACCAAAAAGCAGCTAAACCTTGGCTACTGACTATATTACGCAGAGAAAATGCACGCAGATTTGAACGTAAACAGTTTGATTACAGCGACGTAGAAAACGACACGCTTGTTGATGAAACCAGCCATTCATTAGACGATGAAATGGAACAAACGGTAATTCAACGTCAAATTGCACTATTGTCAGATGAATACCGTGAGCCATTATTATTACAAGTTGTAATGGGCTGCTCTGGTGAAGAAATTGCAGACATACTCGATTTAAATAAAAACACGGTAATGACTCGTTTATACCGTGCTAGAAATCAACTTAAAGAGGCCTTAAGCCGTGATGATGAACAACTTAAAGGGGCATCAAAATAATGGATGAACTTGAGTTTCGTCGCCGCACTATTGCGCAGCCAAACGACATTGATAAGGAGCTTATGGAGTTTGCCGACAATAACCCAGAGCGACAAAATTTTATTAACGACATGAAAGAATTTGATCAATATATTCAAGATTCTTTAGATATACCTGTGCCTGAAAACCTTGCAGATCGCATTCTTTTAAACACATCATTAAAAGAAAAAGCGTTGCAAGATGAGCAAGCAGCTGGTGACAATGTAGTAGATGCCCGCTCGCGATTTAAATTTGATCGCGTACATCTTGCATTAGCGGCATCATTTTTCGTCGCTATTGGTGCATTTTTTATGAGTACAGAGCAAAATATTGCTCACGAAGCAGGTGAACATGCCCTCGCCCATGTGTACTACGAAATTAATGCGCTTGATAAGAAAGAACCGATTAGCTTGCAAAGCGTTAACGACAAGCTCGCTGTTTTAGGCGGCCATATCGAAGAGCTACCAGGTGCAATAACCTATGCGATGTTTTGCGATTTTAAAGGTGAAAAAGGCTTACATTTAATTTTTGAATCTGACTTTGGTCCAATGACTGTATTTATAGTGCCTTCTGAAAATAAGTCATTTGGTTTTGGCGATGATAATTTTCGTGATGAGCGTTTTGAAGGTCATATCAATCGAGGCTCACAAGCAGATACTATTTTAGTGGCAAGTGTTGGAGCTCCTCTAAATATTTATAACGAACGCGTTACAGGCGCCATTCGCTGGCTTTAAAACAAACAAATTCACCGCTTAGTTTTTACTGAGCGGTTTTTTATTAAGTACCATCTAATAAATCCTCCCTTTTATACCTAAAAACTCTGATTTTTAAACTAATTAATTAAATTCCTCATGAAAGTAAATTATAATCGCGGCTCGATTTAAATTAAGGATTTTCATGAAGAATATCATCGTTATTTTTTCACTATTGGCATTGTTATGTACTGCCAGTTTTGATGCACACGCACGCAAAAAATTTGGCAGCAGTAAACGCGGAAAAACGCCGGCTACACAACAAGCCACGCAAAAACAAAAAGCAGATACGACAACCCCAACGGCTGCACCTAAAGCTAAATCAAATAAAAAAGGCATTATGGCTGGTGTACTTGGTGGGCTCTTAGCTGGTGGCTTAATTGCAGCTATGCTAGGCGACAATTTTGAAGGCTTTCAGTTGCTAGAAATGATTTTATTAGCTGGTGGACTCTTTATTTTATTCAAATTAATAACAGGCTTTTTACGTGCTAATCGTGCACCGCAACTTGCAAATGCCAGTGCAGGTACAAGTGCTCAGCAAAATGCGTTTAAACAAGCGCCTATCGAGCAACCAACAAGTACAGGCTTTGCAAGCAACGCACCACAAGCCCCAGATGTTCCTTTTAATTTACCATCTAACTTTGACGTAAATGGTTTTTTACAAGGTGCCCGTAGTCATTACCATACGCTACAAACTGCCTGGAATAATGCTGATTACACTACAATGGCTGAATACTTGAGCCCTGAACTTGTTGCCGAGTTTAAAACTGAGCGTGAAGGCATAGAAAACGTAGACACCGAAGTTATGTTTATTGATGCTGAGCTTGTCCGTGCAGACACTAATGCCAATTTATGGCAAATGAGTGTTCGATTTAGCGGGAAGTATCGTGATTTAGGCGATAAAAAAGAACAACCTATCTTAGAAATTTGGCACTTAGAGCGTGTGCTCGCAGATGATGCGCCTTGGTTAATTGTAGGTGTTGAAGATTTAATTGATAAATAATTTTCAGTTAATGACCTGAATTCGGGTTAAATATAAAAGCGATACTGTTAATTTAATGCTTCCTCATTAATTAAAAATTGCTCAATAATGAGGGAGCATTAACTTTATACGGTTACTATTATTTGCACACAGCAGCAACGGCATTAGCAAAGTAATCAATATTTGATTTACTAACACCTGCTATATTTACGCGGCTAGAGCCAACAATATAAATTGCGTATTCTTTTTGCAGGCGAGCAATTTGCTCTTTATTAATACCTAAGAAAGAAAACATACCATTTTGGCGCTCAATAAATGAAAAGTCTTGAGCGATGTCTTTAGTCGCTAGCGTCTCTTTGATCAGACTACGTAAACCGTTAATACGGTTTCGCATTTCATCAAGCTCAGAATGCCACATTTGTGTCAGTTCTGTACTGCTCAAAATAGTGTTTACTATGTCTGCACCATGCGCTGGCGGCATTGAATAAATGCTACGAACGACACTTAGCATTACCGAATTTGAAATATCAGCCGCTGCGCTGTCTTTTGCAATAAGTGAGCAGGCACCAATACGTTCACGATATAAGCCAAAGTTTTTAGAGCATGAAGAACAAATAATAAGCTCTTCAACCGCATTCGCTAAAATACGCAAACCGCGTGCATCTTCTTCAAGTGATGCGCCAAAGCCTTGGTATGCAATATCAATAAGCGGTGTAAAGCCAACATCTTTTGCTAGTTCAGCAACTATATTCCACTGTGTTTCACTTAAATCCATGCCACTTGGGTTATGACAACATGCATGAAGTAAAACAACATCACCTTTAGGCACTTGCTTAAGGGTATTGATCATTTCATCAAATAATAGGTCTTTATTTTCATAGTCGTAATATGGGTATTCTTTTACCGTTAAGCCTGCGGCTTCAAATAAACTAATGTGATTGGCCCATGTAGGGTTAGTAACCCATATAGTTGCTTTTGCGTTGCAACGAGCAATAAACTCAGCAGCAACACGCAGTGCGCCAGTGCCACCAGGAGCCTGTGCTGTACGTACACGATTAGCGAGCAACGCTTGATGCTCGCCTAATAGTAACTGCTCCATTTTTTGACAATAGTCTAAATTACCCGCTAAACCGATATAAGACTTGCTGATTTCATTTTCGAGACGAAATGCTTCTGCTTTTTTTACCGATTTAAGAACCGGTGTATTGCCTTGCTCATCTTTATAAACACCTACGCCTAAATCTATTTTATTAGGATTCGTATCTTGTTTATATGCAGCCATAAGGCCAAGAATAGGGTCGGTTGGTAATGGTTTTAATACTGAGAACATTGGCTATCACTTATCGTTATTTAGGGGTTAGCTGTTAGGCTAAGCTTAACATAAAAGCCCGTCACATTGACTAGTGTTATTTACACTAAAAAGTGAGGAATTTTAATACAGCATGCGATTAGCACTGCAAGCGCTTTCTCATCAAAAAAATCATTATTAAATGCTTCTGCATCAATGATACCAACACAGTCATTTTGAAGATTAAACAAAGGCAAACACACTTCAGACTTAACTTTTGGATCGCACGTATAATACTCACCACCTTGAGCTAAGTATTGTTCAACATTATTTATAACACGTCCTTTATTAGACAACGCAACTTGCACATTATTGCTACCAGTAGCAAATGCTTGTGTTAACGGAAATAATGGTCGACTTGGTGCCCCGTGATAGGCTAGTTTTAATAACTGCTTGCCTTCACTTGTGTTTGTTGATTGATAAATACCATACCAATCCACGCCCGTTTGTAATTCAATATAACTCACTATACTTTGTAAATTAGCCAGCTTGCGCTGTGTTTGCTCATTGCTTTTAATATAATCCGTTAATTTGAATGGCTCATCTAGTAAATAACCAAATAAGCTGCATGCACCGCCCTCGCCAAGTTCTGGTATTTGGTACTGCCAACGAACATCAGGTAAAGCTGTATTTTTGAGGTGTTGTTCAAGCTTTTCAAGCTCTGCTAAAATCAGCGTAGGATTAACACTTAGTTGTGCTTTATTTAAATAAGAGGAAATCATTTGGCCATCCATACATCTATAGTGGAGAGATAATAGCATGGATATTTTTACAGAGCTAGCTCAACTTATAGCACATTTCCACTTGGTTCCCACTGGCATTATAAGTGACCTTTTCAGCTATTTCTTCAAGCAATGATAATCCTCGGCCGAATTCGTTATTGCTAGCTTCCAGCTCATCGGCTTTACTAGTAAAGCCGCGTCCTGAATCACAAATAATAAAGTATAAACTCAAGGTCTCTGGGCAATAACGCATATCAATAATAATCATTGCATCGCTGAGCTTCGCAAGTGCTTTTTCTCGCATTTCGTAATACTTAAAAAAACCATCTTCTTGATGCTTAACATTAGAATCAAGACCCAATACACCATGATCAAGCGCATTATTATAAGCCTCAGAAAGAAGTAAAAATATATTTGAACGATGCGCTTTTAGCCCTCCCACACTGCTTAAAATATTCACTAAATCATAAACAGGATCGGTTTGTTTTATTTGTTTGGCGTTTAAACTTAATGATAAATTAAAAGCCAATGTCGAAAAGGCCTCTATCGATTGCTTTTCTGCCGTCAAGGGTAAGCAATTGAGCAAAACAATACTTACATCATCTTGTTGTACATTACCTTGTGCAAATTCACTGACGTCATCAACTATATTTTTACAGCTGATCATGTGCCTACTCTTTAATATATCTAAAAAGCGCTCTTCGCCAAAAAATTCGTCGCCTTTATTCGCAGTTTCGATAATGCCATCAGTTGCTAGTGCAAGGCGCATTTGCTGGTTTGTTTCAAAATGAATAACACCATGCTCAAACTCATCTTCATCCAAAATACCCAATGCCATATGCTGGGATTCTAGTCGTTGTTTAATACACCCTTCTTTATCAATTAGGTACGCATCTGGTAGGCCTCCCAGCCATGCTGATATGCTTTTTCCTGAGGCACTAAGTTCTATAATTGTGGCTGCACAAAACATGTGTCCGGGTAATAAATTATAAAGCAGAGTGTTGAGCTCACTTGCAATATCATTAACCGCCATGCCTTTTTGTACCATGGAGTAAAATACGTGAGAAGCTGGTAACGCACCAATAGCAGCAGCAAGGCCATGTCCAGTAAAGTCGCCAAGCATACAATATAAATTACCAATTGGGCTTTGTGCGACTAAAAACATATCCCCATTAAACATAGAGGCAGGAGAGAGGTTAAAATCAAGATGTTGCTTAAACTTATCCTGATTTTCTAACGAATTATTAAAAATATGCTCAATTATTTCATGTTCACGCTCTATCTGGTTATGGTGATATTGGAGCATTTTTTTTTGTTGATTCGCTTTTTGGCTAAGCTCTCGAGTGCGATTATGCGCTTTGATTTTTGCGTGTAATATAACTTTATCGAAGGGTTTATGAATAAAATCATCACCCCCAACCTCCAAACAACGCTCAAAACTTGCTTGGTCGTCTAACGAGGTGATAAAAATAATTGGTAAGTATACTTCGTTAAAACGCTGTTTAATCAACTGCGCAGCTTCAAAACCGTCCATCACTGGCATTAAAACATCGAGTAAAACAACATCAATCTCGTTTTTTTCTAATACATTTAATGCTTCAAGCCCATTATGAGCCATCGATATTTTATAACCTTCTTGCTCTAGCATCTTACTAAGTAAAATGTGATTAAGCGTTTGGTCGTCAACAATTAGCACATGGATCATTAGCTAATATCAAATTTTTTATCGAAACGTGAGATCTGTAATATTTTCCTTAATTGTGGTTGGCAGTTACTTATTTGAATAGTGCTAACTTGGCTTTCTATTGTTTTTCTCATATTTAATAACATGCCAAGGGCAGAGCTATCCATATACTCTGTTTCTCTTAAATCAATAACAACTTTAATAATACTCTCATTTATTTGCGCATAGGCTTGTCGAAAAGACTGCACTAAATTAAAGTCAAATTTACCCTTAATTTGTATTGTTAAAGTAGTGCCATCAATAGACTCATTTTTAGTTAAACTCATCTTAAGCTCTCAATAGTATTTCCTTTGAACTAAATATAACCTGTTAAAAGTAATTAGCAAAAATAAAAACACACAAGCGCAAATTTGCTATCATTTATGCCATTGTTTAATTCATTTTATCTATAGGTAAAAGATGAGTGATAGTCAGTTAGTATATTCAACAGATACGGGCAGAATAAGCCAACCAAAGCCAGAAAAAGAGGTCGCTGGTAAGATATTCAAAGACGGTTTTTTACGAATTGAACGCCAGACAAAAGGTCGTAAGGGAAAAGGCGTTATGTTGGTCACAGGTATAGACCCAAAAGAGCATGACCTAAAAAAATTAGCAAAAGTAATTAAAAGTAAAATGGGTCAAGGTGGTGCTGTTAAAGAGGGCGTTATAGAAGTACAAGGTGACGACCGCGATAAATTAAAAGCTATTTTAGAAGGCTTAAAATTTAAAGTAAAAATTGCGGGTGGTTAACCCGCATTTTTATTTAAGTTTTCAATACGCTGAATATTATTTAATTTCTCAAACAAACTAGGAAATTCACGCTCTGGGATCGGCGCACTAAAATAGTAACCTTGCACAACAAAGCAGTTGTTGTTCTGTAAAAATTGAACTTGCTCTATTGTTTCAACACCTTCAGCAACTACATTAATATTCAACTTTTGCGCCATTGCAATTATAGCCGCCGTAATTTCCATATCATTGGTGTCTTCGGGGATATCTCTTACGAAAGAGCGATCAATTTTTAATATATCAACAGGGAATCGCTTTAAGTAGCTTAGCGACGAATACCCAGTTCCAAAATCGTCTATTGAGATTGAAACGCCCAATGCCTTAAGTTCATGTAATTGTGTTATTGCGGCTTCCACATTACCCATCAACATGCTTTCGGTTAGCTCTAAATGAAGGCGTTTAGCCGACACTCCCGACTTAATAATCATTTTGCTGAGCATGGGAACTAAACTCGCATCTTTAAACTGACGAGCGGACAAATTAATTGAAATATTGTTTTCTCTACCTTGTTCTTTTAACCTAACCGCAAAGTCACATGACTCTTGTAATACCCACTCGCCTAATTCAACAATTAAACCGGTTGCTTCTGCAATGGGAATAAATTTAGTTGGAGAAATAAGCCCTTCGGTTGGGTGAAACCATCTCAACAAGGCTTCATAACCCATTACCTGTTGATTACGACTATCAACTTGAGGCTGGTAATAAATAACAAACTGTTTTTCTCTTAAGGCTTGGCGTAGTTCATTTTCGATAAATAAACGTTCGTTTGCTGCGGCATCCAATTCTTGGCTATAAAAGTGGAATGTATTACGCCCTTTGGCCTTCGCCTCATACATTGCTAAGTCAGCATGTTTTAAAAGCTGATCTTCTTCTAAGCTATCGTAAGGTGCCATTGTAATACCAATGCTAGCACTTATAATGACTTCATTACTGCTAAGTTTTATAGGAACATTTAACGTTTTTTGGATCGTGTTTGCCACATCTGTTGCATGCTCTTGACTCTCTATTCCACTAAGTAAAACAGCAAATTCATCACCACCAAGGCGTGCAATCGTATCCTCTGCGCGCAGACGTTTTTTTAATCTGTTTGCAACCTCAACCAAGAGTTGATCCCCAGCGTCGTGTCCCAGCGTATCGTTAATGCGTTTAAATTCGTCTAAATCAAAATAAAATAATGCAAAAGCGTAATGCCCACGTTCAGCCAGTGCCATAGATTTACGAAGTTGCATTCTAAAAAATGTTCTGTTTGCCAACCCGGTTAATGTATCAAAATAAGCTAGTTGCTCCATTTTTCGCTGGCTTTCTTTTACAAACGAAATATCTTGTGCAGACGCCACATAACTGGTGATTTTACCGCTCTCATCTCGGATTGGCGACACGCTAAGGGATACCCAAATTGGTTGTTTATCTAAGCCTTGGATAAGGGTATCGCCTCGCCAATAATTGCGACTTCGCAAATCAATATCAATGTCGTCAACCAAAATAGCCATTTCGGTAGCAATAATACTCAACAATGGGGTTCTGTTAAAATGACTCTCTGGGTAACCTGTCATTTCAAGCATTTTGGGGTTTACGTATTCAATAATAAAGTTTTCATTTGTGATCACCACACCAGTACCCGAAAATGCAACTGCTTTGGACAGTCTGTTTGCTGCTTTTTCAGCTATTTCTTTTTCTGTAATACGTTGAGTTAGGCCATCTATAAGTTTACGGATCTCTACCGTCATATCTCTAAATGAACCATTGAGAGTGCCTATCTCGTCTTTATTTTCTGGTGGGAACTCTATTTGCAAATTTCCCTTACCAAAATTTGTAACTGCATAAACTAAGGTGTGTAATCTGCGAAGTACAAGTTGATAGAGTGCTTGATGTAATAACAAAGCAACTAAAACAGCGTACATAATAAAAAGTCCAAAAAATTTCAGCTTTAAATCTTGTAACGCTGATAACGTAGATGAACGTTTTTTATAAACACCTATATACCAATCTAATTCATCTATTTTACGGATATTAATAATATGTTCTTCGTCATTTTGCTCAAACGAATTTGCATATTCAGAAAGGTGCATTGCTCTAGCTTCATTAATAATGGCTTGTAATTCATCATTAACAAAATCTTGCGTGTTTAGTGTTTTTCCTTTACTTCCATAGTTAGCTAATAAATTCTGACTAACATCAGGATGTGCTAATAGCTGGCCCTTACTATCAAATACAAGTAAATGCTTTTCTTTATCGCCAACTGGGAGCTGTGAAATAAGTGTGTTTAATGCTATGTCATTACCAGTCACGCCCAAAAACTCATTTTCTACATAAATAGGCACCAATAAACTGATAACCCATTTATTCCACACTTTGTCGTAGTAAACTTTTGACCACTTAGGCTCTTGGGTCGGGTTAATATTTTTTTGAACTGCGTTATATGTAGTCCCCGTTGTAAAATTAAAGTTTGCAGGTGCATTTAATGCCCAATTAGGTGGGGAGATTCGAATGAAATTGTCTTTTGTGATGAGATAAAAATTAAAAAAATCATGAATTAATGTTGGCGCGATTATTCGCCATAACGATTCTGAATCATTAATTAGCTGCTTGTAAAAAGGGGTATAATTTTTTTGGGCTAAATAAGCCGCTGACATACCATCTGCTGATGCACTTCTAATTGTACCGTCGCTATTAAATTGCAACTTAGCATTATTACTTAGATTAATTGATTGTTGTTTTGAAAAAAGCTGTTCGACGACAACACTATTTGCTTGCTCAGCAATATTTACTTTTGTGTTAACTTTTTCGTTAAACTGTTTTACTAATAAATCAGTCGAGCTTTTTAGTACTTCGTGCTCTTCAAATACAAGTTGTTTTTCTTCTGACTTGAGCATTAAGGCAGCAGCGCACACACCCGCAATCAAACAAATTGCAGAAATAAGCAGTGATAATTTTACACTTAAAGAGTTTAATCCAAAGCGTGATGGAGGGCGTCGATACACCACAGGCCAGCCTTATTATTAATAATTATTTTTATTTAAGTCAGTACTACGAAATATACCAGATCAGAACCTTAAATTATAAATTTTTTGTTAACTTTTTCATAAATCGTACTCGCTTAAAAGTAAATGCCGATTAGTCTACTATTAAGTACAGACAACGTAGCATGAACTCGGGTTAAGACATTCACTAACATATTGAACTATAATGATATTTAAATTTATTTTTCTCTAGCCTGAGACTTTCAGTAAAAACAAGACGAATTTACACGTCAATAGCGGACCAATTGCAAGTAAATTCAACGCAGTTAGCACTGAAAGTAGCTGCTTGAGATAGATTTATTATCCAAAGTTCAGGTTACTTATTGACATTAAAGACAACACTCCATACATTGACATGATGAATATTATTTACGCTCACACCTTTTTTTCGTTTTTTAGCTTCTTTATATAGAAGAGGCTTCCCTGTTTGTGAGATAAAATCAATCGAATAGTAAAGCCTCCCAACTGGGAGGCTTTTTTGTTTCTGCCCTATAATTCGGCGGATTTTTTTGGAATGAGGAAACCAAAATGACTAATGATGTATTAAATACACTAAGACACGACATAAACGAAATTGATTCTGATCTACTCGTGTTGTTAGCAAAACGCCGCCGTATTAGCCATGGAGTTGTAGAGTATAAAATAGCTAATAACAAGCCTATTCGTGATGAAGCACGTGAGCTAGCATTGCTTGAAAAGCTAATTGGCTACGGAAAGTCACTTGGTTTAGATGCTTATTATGTGAATAATGTTTTTCAAACCATCTTAGAAGATTCTGTATTACATCAGCAAGCGATGCTGCAAAAAAACTTAAACCCTGATGCATTAAGCGAAACACATCGTGTTACTTATTTGGGCGGCCAAGGATCATACAGCCAATTAGCCTGTCATAAATACTTTAGTCGCCGTCCAGGTAAACTTATTGAAATAGGCTGTACATCATTTGATGAAATAACGGCTAAAGTAGAAAACGGCCAAGCTGATTTTGGTTTACTCCCTATCGAGAATACAAGCTCTGGTAGTATTAATGAGGTGTTTGATTTACTACAACATGCGCAAGTATCTATTGTTGGCGAAGTTACCCACAGCGTAGAGCATTGCTTACTCGCAAACCCCGGCAGTGAGCTCAGCCAGCTAACTAAAATATTTGCACATCCGCAACCATTTGCTCAGTGTAGTCGATTCTTACAAGGGTTAGGTGACTTACAACACGAAACCTGTGATTCAACATCAAGCGCATTACAGTCGGCCTTAAGCACACCAAATAGCGCCGCAATTGGCTCAGCGCAAGCGGGCAAAAATGTCGGACTCGAAGTGATCAAGTCAAATCTAGCCAATCAAAGCGAAAACCATAGCCGCTTTATTGTTGTTGCGCGTAAGCCTCTACAAGTGTCAAACCAAATTCCAACCAAAACCAGCTTAATAATGTCGACAAAACAACAAGCAGGATCGCTTGCTGACGCATTAATGATTTTTAAACAGCACAAAATTAATCTGGTAAAACTAGAATCTCGCCCAACTCCGGGCAACCCATGGGAAGAAGTTTTTTATGTTGACCTAGAGGCGAACCTTGCAGACAATCAAGTAAAAACAGCACTAGAAGAACTTAAAGAGCATACTCAGTACGTGCGTATTTTGGGCTGCTACCAAAGTGAAACATTACAAGCTGTAAACGTAAATACTTAATTAAGTCTCAATTAATACCAATTTTATTAAAAACATGATCATTCTAGCGCATTAAATAACTCACTAACTACGTTAAAATTATTTATATAGAACAACTATGTATCATAATTTTGGCCTTGTTATTGAGCTATTTTCTTATCGCTATAATAGATCACTAATTTAATTCAATTTGTTTTACTCA